>JALVTX010000299.1 GCA_027035825.1 Mariprofundaceae bacterium | reverse complement strand
ATGCGACCAGCGAACCGTCGGGTTGCGGCCACATGTCCCGCGGCGCGGGGCGGTCGGACTCGTCCTCGATCTCGCCGACGATTTCTTCCAGGATGTCCTCCATCGTGATCAGGCCGTCGATGTCGCCGTATTCGTCCACGACGATGGCCATGTGCTGATGATGGCTCTGGAAGTCGAACAACTGCTGGAGCGCGTTCTTATTGGCGGGCACGAAGGGCAGCTCGCGCCAGATGACGGCGTCGCGCAGCGGCAACGGGCTGTCGCGATGGCGCACCAGGTCGCGCAGGTGGACAATGCCGATCAGGTGATCCTCGCTGCCCTCGAACACCGGATAGCGCGAATGGGGCCGCTCGATGGCGATGCGCAGGCATTCGGCGACGCTTTTCGAGGCATCCAGCACATCCATGTCCTTGCGCGGCGTCATCAGCGCCTTCACCGGCACCTGGTGCAGGTGCAGGCTGTTGAGCAGCATTTGCTCGCGGGCGGAATCCAGCACCCCGGATTCGGCGCTGACGTCAATGATCTTCGCCAGTTCCTGGTGCGTCAGTTCCGTTTCCGCGCCCTTGGGAATGGCGAGCAGGCGCTGGAGGACGTTGATGATGGCCGTCAGGACGGCGGTGAGCGGCGCGAGCAGCCGCATCAGCCAGCCGAGCACGGGCGCGGCGCGGCAAGCCATGCGCTCGGCATGCGCCACGGCGACGGTCTTGGGCAGGATCTCGGCCAGGATCACCACCACCACGGTCATCGCGGCGGTGGCGTAGACGATGCCGGCCTCGCCGTAGAGGCCCACGAAGATGGCCGTGGCCAGGCTCGATGCCGCGATGTTCACGAAGTTGTTGCCGACGAGGATGGCGGTGAGCATCCGCTCCGGCTCGTCCAGCAGCTGCTCGGCCTTGCGCGCGCCCCGGTCGCCCTGCTCGCTGAGCAGCCGAAGCCGGAAGCGCCGCGCCCGCGTCAGCGCCGTTTCCGAACCGGAGAAGAAGGCCGAGAGCAGCAGCAGAAAGAACAGGATGCCGACCGCGGCCGGCCAGTCCAGCGACGATGTCATGAATGCTTCAGAGGCCGGGCATTTGAGAGGGGTCGATGCCCAGCCACGACTGCACCACGCGCACGCCGAAGTAGGAAAGCAGCAGCAGGATGTAGGCGGCAATGACCATCCAGCTTGCCCGCCCGCCCTGCCAGCCGGCCCGCTTGCGCATGGCCAGCAGCGTGACCAGCACGACAAAGGAAAACACGCCCAGGATGATCTTGTGGGAGAAAAGCCAGAAGCGACCCAGCGATTCCCATTGCCAAGTGAGGCCTGTCAGGATGGCCAGGGCCAGAAACCAGGCCGAGGTGCGAACCTGGCCATACATGTGATTCTCGATTTCCACCAGCGAGGGCAGAGCCTGCACGATGGGCCCGATCTGCTTGCGCTTGAGCGAGCGAACGAGCAGCAAATGCATGATGGCATGGATGGCGGCCAGCGTGAGCACGGCATAGGCGGTCAGCGACAGCAGCAGGTGGCTGGTTTCCAGCATGGAGCTGGCCTGCACGCGCAGGAGCGGTTCATCCGGCAGGAAGGGGATGAGCAGGAGCGGCACGGCCGTCGCCGGCAGCAGGAACAACCCCAGGCCATGGATGCCATGACGCAGCAGCCCCAGCACGTAGATGTATTGCACGATCAGCGTGCACAGCGCCACAGACGCGCCAAGGCGGAAATCCAGGCCCCAGTTGGTGATGGGCTCCATCCGGACGAGCGCGTACAACGACAGCAGCATGGAGAACCCGAGCGTCAGCGCAAGCCCCCGCTCGCCGATGCGCGGCTTGCCCCACACGCCCATCCACAAGAGCCAGGCGCAGGCGGCGGTGATCAGGCCCGAGACGGGAAAGAGCAGCGTGAAGTTCATGCGTGAAGGCGATGCCGCGCTGCGATGGAAGACGTTGATCGCGTCACGGATTTTGCTTGTTTCACAAGTTTTTTCATATGGGGCGTGTTATATCGGATGCGCCGGTCGCCCGCAATGACCGATGTAAGGCTCCGTGCCCTCATTTGACCGGAAGCGGAGAGCGGCCACAATGCCATGCACAGGAGGAGTTCATGCAGGTGACAGTGCTGTTCCTGGCCGCGGGCCGGGGGCGGAGATTTGGCGGCGAGGTGCCCAAGCAGTATCGGCGGGTGAATGGAATGCCCCTGGTGACGATCGCGTTGCGCAGCCTCGCGCGGGAACCTCGCTTCACGGCCGTGCAGCCGGTGCTGGCCCGCGGTGACGTGATGTTTGCCGAATGCGTGCAAGGCGAGCGGTTCCCGTTCACCCTGCTGCCGCCGGTGGAGGGCGGCGAAGAGCGCGCCATCTCGATGGCGAGGGGCCTGTCGGCATTGCCGGAGGACGTGGAATGGGTGGCGGTGCAGGATGCGGCGCGCCCGTTTCCGTCACCAAGGCTGCTGCGCAATGTGCTGGATGCGGCATGCGAGCATGGCGCAGCCGTGCCCGGCGTGCCGGTGCACGACACCATCAAGCGCGTGGACGAGGCCGGTCGGGTGGTGCAGACGCTGGAGCGTTCCAGCCTGCGCGCGGTGCAGACGCCGCAGGTGGCGCGGCGCGCATGGCTGGACGAGGCCGTCCGCGCCGAGCGCGAGCGCCTGCACCTGCATACGGACGACGCCTCGCTTCTGGAAGCCGCCGGTTTTCCGGTTTGGGTGAGCGAGGGCGACGTGAACAACCGCAAGATCACCACGCCGGAAGACCTGGCGTGGCTGGAGCGCCAGCTGCGGGACGAGGAGGAAACGGCATGATGCGCGTGGGCCAGGGGTTCGATGTGCATGCGTTCGCCGCCGGGCGGCCGCTGATGCTGGGCGGGGTGCGGATTCCGCACGACCGGGGGCTGGCTGGCCATTCCGATGCCGACGTGCTGATTCACGCCATTTGCGATGCGTTGCTGGGCGCGGCCGGGCTGGGCGACATCGGCCAGCATTTCCCGGATGATGATCCGGCCTTTGCCGGCGCCGACAGCGCGAACCTGCTTTCGCGCGTGCTGCAACTGGCGGCGGAAGCCGGCTGGAAGCCGGTGAACGTGGATGCGACGGTCATGACCCAGAAGCCGAGACTGGCGCCGCACATCCCGGCCATGCGCGAGCGACTGGCCGCGCTGCTGGGCCTCCCAGTGGATGCGGTTAACGTCAAGGCCACCACCACCGAGCATCTCGGTTTCGTCGGCCGCAGCGAGGGCATGGCGGCGATGGCGGTGGCGTTGCTAGTCCGAGAACGAACGGCCATGTCCGGGCAATAGAAGGATTGAGGCGACATGGTAGATACCAACGCAATGTTTGCTCCCATCCTAAGGGCATTGTGGTGGCTATTCTGGGGGCTGATTCCTCTCGCATTTGTCGCCATCCTGTTCAGAACCGCATGGTTCAAGGGCTTGATAGGCGAGGCCATGGTGAACATTGCGGCCCGTCTTTTTCTGGACAGGCGGCTCTATCATTTGATCAAGAATGTCACGATCCCCGTTGAGGACGGAACCACCCAGATTGATCATGTCATCGTTTCCCGTTTCGGCGTGTTCGTCGTGGAAACCAAGAACATGAAAGGCTGGATATTTGGCTGCGAGCGGCAGAAAACCTGGACGCAGGTTATCTATAAGTCCAAGCATCAGTTCCAGAATCCGCTGCATCAAAACTACAAGCATGCCAAGGCGCTTGAGGCCGCTCTCGGGCTGAGCCCCGAGAAGATCATTCCCTTGGTCGTGTTTGTCGGCAACAGCGAGTTCAAAACCAGGATGCCAGCGAACGTCGTTCAAGGCATGGGGTTTATCCGGTTCATCAAATCCCATGCCAAGGTGCTGCCCACGGAAGCCGAAGTGCGTGAAACGGTCGAAAAAATTGCCGAAGGCCGTCTGGAGCCCTCGTTGCAAACCCATTTGCAACATGTCCAGCATGTCAAAGGCATTGTCGCGGCTAAACAAAGGCCGGCTCAGGTTCCGCCGGCGAAGAGATGCCCCACTTGCGGCAACGAGATGGTATTGCGCACCGCAAGAAAAGGCGACCATGCCGGCAAGAAATTCTGGGGATGTTCGGCGTTTCCAAAATGCAGAACGACGATGGCTTGCGACTGAATTCCGTCATGACTGCGGGTGGGTTTGTCCAGAAACCGTGAGAGTCTGCTATGCTGCCTGATGCCATGAAACCGGATACGACCAGCGCCATTCGGAACTTCTTCACCGCCTGCAATCCGGCGCATCGCGAGTTCTACTCGGCGCTGATGCACGACTGGCGCGAGGCGGGCCTGCCGCTCTCGGCCGGGGATGGTTGCGTTCGTCTCCAGGCGCGGTCGGTGGCGCGTTCCACGGAAGAAGGCAGGCCCACCCTGTACGAGCTCCGCGCGGAGCAGGGGCGCGAAGGCGCGCGCATCGAGATGGACGTCGACCAATGGCAGCGCTGGCTGGGCGAGGAGGAAACCGATGCCTGCGTGCAGGCGCTGGCCGGCATCGAGGGCGTGTCCGTGCGGCGGCAGGGCGTGAAGCTCTGGATCATCGAGCCCGGCCATGCCTCGGGACCGACGCAACAGGCGCTTCGCACGGCGCTGGTGCGGTTGGGTCGCCGCGCGGCGGAGCTGATGGGCGCTTGATTTTCCATCGCCAAGGCCGGCGGCGGCGCGGGCGGGCCGTTCAGCTTGGTCTGGCGATGAGCGGCAGATACACGACGAGGCTTGCTCCCTCGCCTTCCTCGCTCTCCACCAGGATGACGCCGCCATGCTCCCGGATGACGGCCCGGGCGAAGGAGAGGCCCAGCCCCGTTCCCTCGCCGATGTCCTTGGTAGTGAAGAATGGGTCGAAGATGCGCGCCCGGTCGGCGTCCGGGATGCCGCGCCCGTTGTCGCGGATGCGCAACCGGGCGTGAGGCTGGCCCGGCGTCAGCCCCGGGATGCCGCGGAGGCTGTCCGCCGGCGCGCGATTCAGTTCCACGTGGATGACGCGGCGCGGCAGTCCCGCCGTGGCCTCCATCGCATTGTGCAGCAGGTTCAGCGTCACCCGTTCGATGTGATTCAGGTCGCCCATGATGGTGAGCGGGGCCTCGGCGATGCGGATGGAGAACTCGATGTCCGGGTCGCTGGTCTGGCGCAGGAAGTTCGTCACGTCGCTCACGGCCTGGTTCAGGTTCATGGGCTCCTTGCGCGAGGTGAAATCCCGCCCCGAGAACACCAGCAGCTGCTTGACGAGGTCGGCGGCGGAAAGGCAGCCCTCGCGGGCGCGATCCAGCAGGGGGCGAATCTCCTCGTCGTCTTCCGGCAGGCGGAACCCGGCCAGTTCGATATTGCCGAGAATGGGCGTCAGCGCGTTGTTCAGATGATGGGCGATGCCGCCCACGAGCGTGCCCAGCATTTGCTGCTTCTGGCTTTCCCAACTGTGCTGGCGCAGGCGGTTTCGCTCCTCGTTCAGCATGCCCGTCACCAGCGCCGAGAAGAGCTGGGAGAGCATGAACACGTTGAGATTGGCGATGTCTTCCCACCGGCCCGAGGCAAAGGGGCCCAGGCCCAGTCGGGTGGCGGCCAGCGCCGCGACGGCGATGGCCGTGGTGGCGACCAGCGCGTGCGAAAGGCTCGTGTTCAGGGCGAGCACGACTACCAGCGGCACGGTGAGCGTGAGCATCATGGCCAAGTTGTTGTCCGGCATCAGCGCCATCAGCGTGCCGGTCAGGGCGAGGAAGACGACGGCGGTGGCGAGCCAGCCTGCGGCCATGGAGGCGCGCCATTCCCGGTGCAGCACGAGCAGCGTCGGCGCAAGGAGGAACTGGCCCATCACGTTGCCGAACCACCACGCGAAGAGGCTGGAGGGCAGATTGTCCGGCGTAATGACGTGCGAGGCCAGCAGCGCCGCGTGGCCGCCCAGGGCGCTGAAGGGTTGCAGCACGAAGGCGATGAGCAACAGCAGGCCGATGACATCGCGCGGAGCGCGCAGAGCGGAGCTCAGGCCCAGCCGGCGAAAGAGCGCCCAGGCCAGGATGGCCTCCATGCTGTTGACGCCGGCGATGGCCAGGGCCGGCATCCACGGCAGGCCGGAGATCACGGCCAGCGCCAGTTGCCCCGCGAACACGCCCGGCCAGACGCGCCATCCAAACAGCAGCACGGCGGCCAGCGCCGCGCCCTCCGGCGCGAAGATGGCGATGGTGACGATATGGCTTTCCTGGGAGACGGACAGGCTGAAGCGGCCGAGAACGACATAGGCCGCGGCCAGGAGCGCCACGCGCGCCAGCCATGCGGCCGGGGAGGGCTGCATCCAGCGGGAAAGCCGGCTCATTGTCGCGAGGTCAGGGATTGCGCGCCGCCGGGCTCAACGCGAACTCGCCCGCGTTGTCCGGCAATCCTTCCAGCACGAGCACGAATCCGCGCTCGCCCAGGGGCGCCACGGGCAGCGCATCCTCCGGCGGCGGCGCGAACGGCGCGCGCCGGATGGTGGCCATCAGCGGCGGCTCGGTGATGGGCAGGGTGCGCTCGACGAGCGCGCGGTCGGGGCGCATGCGGTCGAAGACCGTGACATGGATGTAGGGCGGCGGCAACTCGGCCTCCAGCCGGTTTTCCACCTTGCCTTCGATGACCAGCACCTGAGAGCCGTCGTCGCGCCTGACCCACTCGGCATGGACGCTGGCCGGCGGGATGCGCCAGTCCTTGTCCCGGATGGCGAGCGGGAGGCCGAGGTTGATGAGCGTGGCCCGCGCCTTGGGGTCATCGAGCCAGGCATCGCGCTGTGTCCACAAGCCCAGTCCCGCGATAACGAGAAACACGCCGGCCAGCCAGGGCAGGACGCGGGCGCGCGGGGGGCGTGGCGCGGGCGGGGCCTCGGCTTCGACCTGCGTTTCATCCAATGGTTCGCTCGGTGGCTCGCCCACGGGTTCATCGGATTGCGGCGGAACGCGATCGGGAATCGAGGCCTCCACGGCCGGGACGATGGGTTCCAGGGCAGGTTCGGACGCCTGATCAGCCCCCCCCGTTTCTGGTTCCGCCAGCGGTTCGTCGGGCTCTCGCTCGGCTTCTTGTCTGGTTTCCTGCCCGGATTCGGGGGCAGGTTCGGGGGTAGGTTCGGGTAAGAGGCGTTCATCCTCGTCCGGCAAGGCTTCGGCAGCCGTTGTTGGCTCGGGTTCCGGCCCGGGTTCCGGAGCATCGGGCATGGCGCTGTCTTCATCCGCTGCGCTGGTTTCCACCTGCTCAAACAGCGGCAGCGCGTCGTCCGCTTCAGTGCCGCGCCGCGCAACCGGCTCGGCATCCTCCGGCGGCTCGCCGAAGCCGAACTCGGCGTGGCAGCGATGGCAGACGAAGATGACGTCCTCGTCCACGCGATCCACCTGGTAGGTGGCGCGGCAATGCGGGCAGACCACGAGCATGCGCGGATGATGGCGACTTGCGGCGCGTTTGTCAGCCGCGTTCAGGGGCGGAGGAAGCGGTTGGTTTCGGGCCGTCGGCGGGCTACGGTTCGGGCATGATTTCCGCCCGGCAGTTGATGCTCCGCTACCCGACGGGCAAGGTGGCGCTTTCGGGCGTCACGCTCGATGTCGGGCGCGGCGAGTTCGTGTATCTCACGGGCGAGTCGGGCGCCGGCAAGTCCTCGCTGCTGCGCTGCCTGTACGGCGGCGTGCGGCCCACCTCGGGCCAGCTCGAAGTGGGCGGAACCGACTTGCGCGCGGCGCGCGCCGGGCAGGTGCGCAAGCTGCGCCGGAGCGTGGGCATCATCTTCCAGGATCATCGCCTGCTGTTTTCCCGCACCGTGTTTGAGAACGTGGCCCTGCCGCTGCGCGTGCAACGCTGGAAGCCGGACAGGCTGGTGGCGCGGGTGCGCAAGGTGCTGGCCTTCGTGGGGCTGGAGGATCGGCTGTGGTCGTTTCCGGAGGCGCTCTCCGGCGGCGAGCAGCAGCGCGTGGCCATCGCCCGCGCCATGAGCGCGCATCCGCCGCTGATCCTAGCCGACGAGCCTACCGGCAACCTGGATCTCGACACCGCCCGCCGCATCATGGACTACCTGATGGAGCTGAACCGCCAGGGCAGCACCATCATCATGGCCACGCACGATCTGCAACTGATGGAGACGCATCCGGGGCGAGAGATCCGGCTGCATGCAGGCGCCCTGGTGGGCGATGCCGCGCGGCGGGAGGCGGGCGCGTGAAGGCGGCGGAGCGTCGCGCGCCGAGATTGCCGGGCGGCTTCTCGTTGCCGCCGTTCGGGCTGCACCAGTGGCTGGCGCTGGTCATCGTGGCCGTGGCGCTGTGGGCGCTGGGGCTGATGTGGATGGGCATGCGGGCGGGCGAGCAATGGACGGGTGCATGGCATGGCGAGCTGCGTTTCCACGTCTATTTTGAGAACACGGGCGAGAACACGGGCAAGAGCAACGGAGCCAACAGTCGGAGCGAGGCCGCGCGTTCGAAGCAGGCGGGCAAGCGCCTGAACGAACTGGCCCAGGCCCTGGCGGGGCTTCCCGGAGTGGCTGCCGTGCGCATCGTGCCGCGCGAGGAAATGCGGCTGTGGCTCAGGCAGTGGATGGGCGGCGGGGCGTCCGGCCTGGACGGGGCGGAGACGAACGCGCTCCTGGCCTCGTTGCCGGGCACGGTGGAGGTGACGCCGTCCGGCGAGCCGGACGAGTTTCTCTACGAGGACATCCGCGACCTCGCGGCGCGCATGGGCGCCAGGGCAAATCCCGGCGAGGCGCGGCTGGCGGCGGCGCGCAAGTGGCTGGAGAACGTGGGCGGGCTCTTGTGGTTCGTGACGCTGGTGGCGGCGCTGGCGATGGCGGTGGTGATTTCCAACACCCTGCGCATGATGCTGCTCTCGCGCGCCGACGAGGTGAGCCTGATGCGGCTCCTGGGCGCGGAGGAGTGGTTCGTGCGCATGCCGTTCGTGCTGGAGGGGATGCTGCTGGGCGCGGGCGCGGGGGTGCTCGGCTGGGCGCTGTTGTGGCCGGTGGCCTTGGGCGCGGCGGACTGGCTGGCGGCGCTGAAGGTGGACGTGTCCGTGATGCCGCTGTTGCCGCCGCTGGTGCTGGGCGGCGTGCTGGTGGGGGGGCTGGGCGCCTGGCTGGCCACGCTCCAGATGCCGGAGCGGGCGGGCTGAGGCCACCGGCCCGGTTGGTTGGCCTGGATGGCGGGCCCGGACGGCCGGCTCAGATGTGCTCGCGGGTCTTGTGGAAGGCGATGTCCGGCCACTGCTCCATCGTGTAGTTCAGCTTCCAGGCGCTGGGCGCGAGATAGGCGAGCTGGCCGTCGGCATCCTCGGCGAGGCTGGATTCGAAGGCCCGACGGAACTCGGCCAGCTTCCGTTCGTCCTCGCATGAAATCCAGCGCGCGGTCTGGAACTCCGTCGCCGTGTAGTCGGCGTCCACGTTGTATTCCGCCTTCAGCCGCGCCACGGTGACGTCGAACTGGAGCACGCCCACGGCCCCCAGCAGGTAATCGCCGCCCAGCAGCGTGCGGAACACCTGCACCGCGCCCTCCTCGGCCAGTTGCGTCAGCCCCTTGTGAAGCTGCTTGCGCTTCATCGGGTCCTTCAGGCGCACGCGGCGAAACATCTCCGGCGCGAAGTTGGGGATGCCGGTGAAGCGCAGCGGCTCCTTTTCGCTCAGCGTGTCGCCGATGCGGATCGCGCCGTGGTTGTGGATACCGATGATGTCGCCGGGCCAGGCCTCGTCCACGTGGCTGCGATCCTGGGCCATGAAGATGGTGGCGTTGGCCAGCCGGATCTCCTTGCCGATGCGGTGATGGCGCACCTTCATGCCCTTCTCGAAGCGGCCGGAACAGACGCGGAAGAAGGCGATGCGGTCGCGGTGGGCCGGGTCCATGTTCGCCTGGATCTTGAAGCAGAAAGCCGAGAAGTTCGGCTCCTCGGGCCGCACCACGCGCTCGGCGGTCTCGCGGGGGCCGGGCGGCGGCGCCAGCTCCACGAAGGCGTCCAGCAGCTCGCGCACGCCAAAGTTGTTGACCGCGCTGCCGAAGAACACCGGCGTCTGCGAACCCTTGAGGAAATCCTCGCGGCTGAAGGGGCTGGCCGCGCCTTCGAGCAGCTCGATGTCCTCGCGCAGCTCGTCGGCCGCCGCGCCCAGGTGCTCATCCAGGGCCGGGTCGTCCAGACCCTGGATGCGCACGGCGGGGAAGTCGGCCGTGTCCGCGCCGGGAGCGAAAAGCAGCAGTTCCTTGCGGTAGAGGTTGTACACGCCGCGGAAGGCCTTGCCCATGCCGATGGGCCAGGTCATCGGCGCGCACTCGATGGCGAGCTTTTCCTCCACCTCGGCCAGGATGTCCAGCGGGGCCATGCCCTCGCGGTCAAGCTTGTTGACGAAGGTGATGATGGGCGTGTTGCGCATGCGGCAGACGGCCATCAGCTTCTCCGTCTGCGCCTCCACGCCCTTGCCGGAATCCAGCACCATGATGGCCGAGTCCACGGCGGTGAGCACGCGGTAGGTGTCCTCGGAGAAGTCCTGGTGGCCGGGGGTGTCCAGCAGGTTGATATCGTAGTCGCGGCCGCCGTGGCGGTAGTGGAACTTCATCACCGACGAGGCCACGGAGATGCCGCGCTCCTGCTCGATCTTCATCCAGTCGCTGGTGGCGTGGCGGCTGGCCTTGCGCGCCTTCACCGCGCCGGCCATCTGGATGGCCCCGCCGAAGAGCAGCAGCTTTTCGGTCAGCGTGGTCTTGCCGGCGTCCGGATGCGAGATGATGCCGAAGGTGCGGCGCTTGTCGATTTCGGCCCGAATGTCCATGGGGCGGCGCAGTGTAGCGGCGGCGCGGCGGTTTGTCTCACGCGGTAAACGCGGGCGCCTCGGGGCTCAGGGGCAGGCGGATGCAAACCCGCAAGCCTCCATCGGTCGCATTCTCGGCCGTGATGTCGCCGCCGTGCGCCAGCGCCACGCGACGGGCGATGGCCAGGCCCAGGCCGTGGCCTTCGCCCTCGCCGCCGGCGCGGAAGAAGGGCTCGAACAGCCGCGCCAGCGCCTCGGGCCGGACGCCGGGGCCGTGGTCGCGCACCACGATGCGCAGGACGCCGCCCTCGACCCGCGCCTGGATATCCACGCCCGTTTCCGGGGGCGCATGGCGGATGGCGTTGCGAATCACGTTGTCCAGCGCGCGGGCCAGCCATGCCCTGTCGCCCCGGATGGCGACGGCCGGAAGCTCGCCCGCCAGCCGCACGCGCTTGCCGGCATGCTCCGCCTCGAAGGCGGCGTCGGCGACGACTTCCCGTAACAGCTCCGGGATGTTGACGTGTTCGCGCCGGGCGTCGGCCGCGCCCTGCTCCAGGCGCGCCAGCGCCAGCACCTCGCCGATCAGGTCGTCCAGCCTGTCCGCCTCCAGCGCGATGCGATCCAGTTCCGGCCTGGCGGCATCGCCGGTTTCGTTGCGCGCCAGCTCCAGCGCCACGCGCAGGCGCGCCAGCGGCGAACGCAACTCGTGCGAGACGTCGCGCAGCAGCTGCTTGTGCGAGTTCACCAGTCCGGCCAGGCGCTCGGCCATCTGGTCGAAGGCCCGCGCCAGGTCGCCGATTTCGTCGCCGCGCGCGGCCACGCTGGCCGGCGCGCGCGCATCCAGGCATCCCTCGCCCAGGCGGAGCGCCGCGCGCCGCAGCGCATGGATTGGCCGCGTCAGCATCAGAGACAGCAGCCAGGCCAGCATGGCCATCACGGCCGCGCCGACCGCCAGGCGCAGCGCCAGCGCCCGGCGGCGCTGCTCGCGCATGGCCTCGGGAGGCATGCGCGCCCGCACCAGCCAGTGGAAGGTTTCGCCATCGGCAATCACCGGCTTGAGCGACAGCATGAAGGGCGGTTTTGTTTGCCGGCGCGGGGCGCGGCCGGCGAGCGCGTCGTTGATGTAGGCCGCCAGCGTTGGGGGCACGGGCCGGGGCAGGAGGTTGAAGCCGTCCGCGTCCAGCAGGAAGGCCTGCGCATGGCGGCCGGCCATGGCGCGCCGCAGCCAGCGCGCCAGCACGCGCGGCCCGCGTTCGAGGTAGATGCCGGCGGCCTGTTCGCCCAGTTGCTCAAGCCTCGCCAGCTCGGCATCGGCGCGGGCCGATTCCGCCTGCCAGCGGTGCGCCAGCCACGACGATGCGGCCGCGATGAACACCAGGCTGGCCAGGAGCGCCGGGAACAGCTTCCAGAACAGTTTCACGGCTCGTCCACCAGCATCCAGCCGACGCCGCGCACGGTCTTGATGCGCGATGCGCCGTCCGGCAGCGGCGCGAGCTTCTTGCGTATGCGGCCGATGTGCACGTCCAGCGCGCGGTCGAACGGCCCCAGGCGCCGGCCCAGCACTTCGCGACTGATGTCATCCTTTTTCACCACCTCGCCGGGGCGGGCCAGCAGGCAGCAGAGGATGTCGTACTCGGTGGCGGTGAGCGGGATTTCAAGGCCGCGCTCCAGCACGCGCCGCGCGGCCGGTTGCCAGGCCAGCGGGCCAACGTGGCGCGTCTGGCCTGATGCGGCGGCGGGCGGCTCGCCCGCCCGGCGCAGCACGGCCCGGATGCGCGCCGCCAGCTCCCGCGGATTGCATGGCTTCGGCACGTAGTCGTCCGCGCCCAGCTCCAGGCCCACGATGCGGTCGGTTTCGTCGCCGCGCGCGGTCAGCATGATGACCGGAATGTTCGAGAAGGTTCGCAAGGTTCGCAGCGCGTCCATGCCGCTCATGTCCGGCATCATCACGTCGAGCACGACGAGGTCGAAACGCTCCTTGCGAATGGCGTCCAGCCCCTGCCCGCCACTGTGGGCCGCCGACACGGCGAAGCCGTCCTGCTCCAGGAAGCGGGCCAGCAGGTCGGTCAGTTCCGCGTCGTCGTCGATCAGCAGCACGCGCATGGGCCGATGATGCCACAAACGACCGGCGCCGGGAGCGCGCAATGGCCGGGTTTTACGCAATCGTTACCATCTGTTTCGTTGGCGTTGCCCCCATGTTGCGTTCGGCGGGCCAGGATTGCGCATGTCGGGCGATGGCTCGACACACCAACAACAAGGAGGCAAGCATGAACAATCGAACTGGATGGAGCATGGCCTTGATGCTGGTCGTGGCGCTGGCGTGGCCCGCTGGCCAGGCGCTGGCGCATGATCGGCATCATCCGCCGGCGGCGGGGCGCATGGCGCAGGCCTTGAACCTGAGCGATGAACAGCGCGAGCAGATGAAGCAGATACATCGCGCCACGCGCGACGCCATGATGCGCCTGCGCGATGCCATGGAGGACAACCGGGAAGCGTTCCGGAAGCTGGATCCGGCCAGCGCCGGATACATGAAGCGGGCGCGCAGGCTCGCCGCCGAGCGGGGAAAGCTGGTGGAGAAGATGACCGTGTTGCGCGCCAGGGAACGGGCGAAGATCGCCGCCGTTCTGACGCCGGAGCAGCGCGAGCGGATGCGTGAGCTTCGCAAGCGCCATCGTCATTACCGGCGCGCCGGCCAGCCGCATGGCATGGGCAATCCGGGCGCGCCCGATGCCCCGGATGAATGATTCCCGGAGTGGAGCGCGAGGCGGGGCGGGCCATTGGCCCGCCTCGCCTGTGCTCATGGGCGTGTTCGTGGGCGCGTTCATGAGCGAGAACCGGCGAACAACGCCCTTTTCATTCGCGGCGGTTCGCCGCAGCATCCGGCCACCCGCGCGGCGCGCGGGGATTTCGCGACAAGGGAGCGGCATTCGTGTCGGAGCGTTACGAGGCAGGCAGCATCGAACAGAAATGGCAGCACATCTGGGCCGAGCAGGGCGTGGATATGGCCAGCGACGATCCGGCGGACGCCCGGCCTACGTACTACTGCCTGGTCATGTTCCCGTATCCGTCGGGCAACCTGCACATGGGGCACGTGCGCAACTACTGCCTGGGCGACGCGATTGCACGCTACAAGCGCATGCGGGGCTTCAACGTGCTGCATCCCATCGGCTGGGATGCGTTCGGCCTGCCGGCCGAGAACGCGGCCATCAAGCACGGCCGCCCGCCGGCGGAATGGACGTATGCGAACATCCGCCAGATGCGGGCGCAGCTCAAGCGGCTGGGGCTGTCCTACGACTGGTCGCGCGAGATCGCGACCTGCCGTCCGGAATACTACCGCTGGGAGCAGTGGCTGTTCACCCGCCTGATGGAGAAGGGCCTGGCCTACCAGGCCGAGGCCGAGGTGAACTGGTGCGAGGGCTGCCACACGGTGCTGGCCAACGAGCAGGTCGTGGACGGGGCCTGCTGGCGCTGCGACACGCCGGTGGTGCGCCGCAATCTGAAGCAATGGTTCATCCGCATCACGGCCTATGCCGAGGAACTGCTGCGCGACCTCGACCGGCTGGAGGGCTGGCCCGAGCGCGTCGTGGAGATGCAGCGCAACTGGATCGGCAAGTCCACCGGCGCGGAGGTGACGTTCCCGCTGGCGAACGGCGAGGGCGCGCTCACCATCTTCACCACCCGGCCGGACACGCTGATGGGCGTGACCTACATGGCCGTTTCCGCCAGCCATCCGCTGGCCGTGGAGGCGGCCCGGAACAATCCCGAACTCGCGGCGTTCCTCGAGGAGTGCCGGCACGTGCCGACGAAGGAGGCGGAGCTGGCGGCGATGGAGAAGAAGGGCATGCCGCTGGGGATTGCCGCCATTCATCCGATCACCGGCGAGGAAATCCCGGTCTGGGTCGCGAACTTCGTGCTGGCCGGCTACGGCACGGGCGCGGTGATGAGCGTGCCGGCGCATGACGAGCGCGATTTCGAGTTCGCGCGCAAGTATGACTTGCCCATCAAGCAGGTGATTGCCCCCGCCTCCGGCGACTGGGACGGCGAGGCGGCTTTCACGGGGGCGGGGCGGCTGGTGAATTCCGACGTCTTCAATGACCTGGATTCCGAATCGGCCAAGCAGCGCATCACCGAGTGGCTGGAGGAGCGCGGCATGGGCCGCGCCCGCGTGCAGTACCGGCTGCGCGACTGGCTGGTGTCCCGCCAGCGCTACTGGGGCGCGCCGATCCCGGTCGTCCACTGCGGGGATTGCGGCGCGGCGCCAGTGCCGGACGAGGATCTGCCGGTGGTGCTGCCCGAGGATCTCACGCCGACCGGCGGGGCGAGCCCGCTGGCCGAGTGCGAGGAATTCGTGCGCACGGACTGTCCGCGCTGCGGCAAGCCGGCCCGGCGCGAGACAGACACCTTTGACACCTTCGTCGAGTCGTCCTGGTACATGGATCGCTACACGAGCCCGCGCTGCGAGCACGCGATGGTCGAGCGCGAGCGGATCGCCCGCTGGATGCCGGTGGATCAATACATCGGCGGCGTCGAGCACGCGGTGCTGCATCTGCTGTATGCGCGCTTCTTCCACAAGCTGATGCGCGATGCCGGGCTGTTCACCGGCGAAGAGGGGGGCGACGAGCCGTTCACGAACCTGCTGACCCAGGGCATGGTGCTCAAGGACGGCGCGAAGATGAGCAAGTCCAAGGGGAACACGGTTGACCCGAACGCGCTGATCGAGCGCTTCGGCGCGGACACGGCGCGGCTGTTCACGCTGTTCGCCGCGCCCCCGGAGAAGGATCTGGAGTGGAACGATGCGGGCGTGGAGGGCGCGCACCGCTTTCTGCACCGCGTCTGGCGGCTGTTGGCGCGGCTGGAGGCGGATGCGGGTGACGCGGCGCCCGAGGCCGCCGATGAAAAGGGGATCCGCGAACTGCGACGGACGATCCACCAGACCATCCGGCGCGTGACCGATGCCTTCGAGCACGGGTTTGCGTTCAACGTCGCCATCGCGGCGCTGATGGAGCTGGCCAATGCGCTGGCGGCGTTCGATCCGGCGGGCAGGCACGGCCGCGCGGCCTACCGCGAGGGGCTGGAGGCGCTGGTGACGATGCTGGCGCCGTTCGTGCCGCATTTCGCCTGCGAGTGCGGCGAGCGGCTGGGGTTCGAGACGATGGCCGTGCTGCGCGACTGGCCCGAGG
>JALVTX010000298.1 GCA_027035825.1 Mariprofundaceae bacterium | reverse complement strand
GCAGGCGGGCGAAATCGCCGTAATGGTCGAGGTGCTCCGGGTCGATGTTGCTGACCACGGCCATCGTCGGGGCCAGCCGCAGGAAGGAGCCATCGCTCTCGTCGGCCTCGGCCACCAGCCACGGGCTTTCGCCCAGCCGCGCGTTGGCCCCGCCGGCCATCAGCCGGCCGCCGATCACGTAGGTCGGGTCCAGCCCCGCCGTTTCCATGCCATGCGCGATCAGCGAGGTGATGGTGGTCTTGCCGTGGCTGCCAGCCACGGCCACGCCCTGTTTCATGCGCATCAGCTCGGCCAGCATCTCGGCGCGCGGAATCACCGGCACGCCGCGCTCGCGCGCCTCCTCCAGCTCGGGGTTGTCCGGGCTCACGGCCGAGGAATACACCACCACCTGCGCCTGGCCTAGCCGCCCGCGCGCATGGCCGATCTCCACCCGCACGCCCAGCTCGCGCAGCCGGCGCACGTTGGCGTTCTCGGCCACGTCCGTGCCCTGCACCTGGAAGCCCTGATTGTGCAGCACCTCGGCGATGCCGCTCATGCCGATGCCGCCGATGCCGGTGAAGTGAATGCGCTCGACCCAGCGTTTCATGCCGCGCCCTCCCCGGCGGGGACTTCCCGCCCCAGCCACAGGCCCAGCATCCGCAGCATCCGCGCCTCGCCGTCGTCGGGCAGCACGCCGCGAGACGCCCTGCTCATGCGCTCCAGCCGCTGGCGGTCAAAAAGCAGCGCATCCAGCGTCTCCGCCAGCCGCCCGGCATCGGTCTCGTCCTGTTCCAGCAGCACCGCCGCTCCGCGATCGGCCAGCACGCGGGCATTGGCGTGCTGGTGATGGTCGGCCGCGTGCGGCAACGGCGCGAACACCGCCGGCATACCCACGGCCGCCGCCTCGGAGACGGTCATCGCACCCGAGCGCGCCAGCAGCAAATCCCCCTCGGCATACAGGCCCGCCATGTCGTCGCAGAACTCCAGCACCCGCGCCGGCACGCCAGCCTCGCGCCACGCCGCCTCCACGGCCTCCGCGTTGCCCCGGCCGGCCACGTGGGTGACGGCGAAATCGCGCCCCTTGCGCGCCAGCCTTGCACCCGCCGCCGGCGCGGTCTCGTTCAGGAAGCGCGCGCCCTGCGAGCCGCCCAGCACCAGCAGCCTCGGCGGCTCATGCGGCCGCCAGCGCGCGGCGCGGATCTCCGGCCGCACCAGGTTGCCCACGTGCACGCACAGCGCTCTCGGCAGGCGGCCGGCCGCCTCCGCGAAGCCCAGCATCACCCCGCGCGAAAGCCGGGCCAGCCGCCGGTTCACCATGCCCGGCACGGCGTTCTGCTCATAGAGCACGACGGGGATGCGGGCCAGGAGCGCCGCCAGCACGCCGGCCACGCTGGCATAGCCACCCACGCCCACCACCAGCCGCGGCCTGGCATGCCGCCACGTCCGCAGGATGCGCGCCACCGCCCGCGGCAGCTCCCAGGCCAGCACCCGCGCGCGGCGCACGATGCCCGCCCCGGCAACGCCATGCATCGGCAGCAGCAACGCTTCCTCGCCCCGCTCGGGCAGCAGCCTCGCCTCCAACCCACGCTCGGCGCCGATGAAGCTTACGGCCACGTCCGGCCATTGCCGGCGCGCCAGATCGGCCAGCGCCAGGGCCGGAAACACGTGCCCCCCGGTGCCGCCGCCGGCGATGCACAGCCGGCTCATGCCGCGCGCTCCCGGCGCATGTTGCGCGGCAGCCGGCGCTGCACTGAAAACGCAAGGCCCACCAGCAGGCAATCGCCGAACAGCGCGCTGCCGCCGTAGGACACGAACGGCAACGGCATGCCCTTGGTTGGCATGATGCCCATCGCCGCGCCCATGTTGATGCAGAAGGTCGCGGCCAGCAGCACCGCCGCGCCCGTGGCCACGAGCCGCGAGAACGCATCCGGCGCGGCCCGGGCCACGCGCATCATCCGCCAGATGAGCGTCGCGAACACGGCGATCAGCAACAGGGTTCCGGCCAGCCCGAACTCCTCGCCCAGCACCGCGCCGATGAAGTCGGTGAACGGCTCCGGCAGGTAGAAGAGCTTCTGCACGCCCTGCCCCAACCCGGCGCCGGTCAGCCCGCCCGCGCCAAAGGCCAGCATGGACTGCACCAGCTGGTAGCCGCTGCCCAGCGGATCGGCCCACGGGTCGAGAAAGCTCAGCATCCGCCGCACGCGGTACGGCTCGGCCAGCAGGATGACGAGCCCCAGCGGCAGGGCGGCCAGCAGCATCAGACCCAGATGGCGCATCGGCACGCCACCGATGAACCACAGGCACAGGCAGGCCGCCACGAGCAGCGCCGCGTTGCCGAAATCCGGTTGCAGCAGCAGCAACAGCACCACCACGCCCAGCACCGTCAGCATGGGCGCAAGCCCCGTGGAAAAGCGCTTCAGGCGCTCGGGGAAGGAAGCCATGTAATGCGCCATGTAGAGCACGATGACCGGCTTGACGAGTTCCACCGGCTGGATGGTGAGCCCGAACACCGAGAACCACCGCCGCGCGCCGTTGATCTCCGCCCCCAGCACCAACACCAGCACCAGCAGAGCCAACGACAGACCCAGAAGCGGCATCGCCGCCGCCCGCCACCAGCTCGCCTCGATGCGCGACACCTGCCACATCAGCAAGAGTCCCAGCGGCACATAGACGGCCCAGTGACCGATGATGCGCCAGGCGCTGCCGTAACGAACCTCGGAGATGCTCATGCTGGCGCTGGCCACCATCACCAGGCTGAGCAGCGACAGCAGCAGCACGCAGCCCGCCATCACCGGATCGGGCGGCGCGGGACGGCGCGCCTCGCGTACGACGCGCCCGCCAAGGCGCATGCCCGGGGCCGGACGCACGACCGAACGCGCGGCGGCGCTCATGCCGCGCCCCGCAAGCCGGGCTCCAGCGCCGCCACGGCGGCCGCGAATCGCTCGCCGCGCTCGGCGTAGTCGCGGAACTGATCCTGGCTGGCGGCCGCGGGCGCCAGCACCACCGGCAGCGGCGCGCCATCAGCCGCCTGCTCCTCGTTCCACTCGGCCGCCGCCGCCACCGCCGCCTCGATATCGCCCGCCACGCGCCGGGGCACGCCCGCGCGCGCCAGCATCTCCACGAAGGGCGCGGGCTCTTTCCCGATCACCAACGCCATCGCCGCATGCCGCCGCGCCGCCGCCTCCAGGGGCGAGATATCCACGCCCTTGGTCAGGCCGCCGCAAATCCAGATCACGCGATCAAACGCCGCCAGGGCCGCCAGGGCCGCGTCCGGGTTGGTGGCCTTGGAATCGTCATACCAGTCGCGGCCGCGCCGGCGCGCCACGAACTGCAAGCGGTGCGGCAGGCCCCGGAAGGCCGTCAGCGCCTCGACAATCACGCCGCGGGACACGCCCTGATCCGCCGCCGCCTGCGCTGCCACGGCCAGATTCAGGTGCTGGTGCGCGCCCATGATGCGCAGCCGGCCCGCCTCCAGGCTCGCCAGCCCTTCCGCGTCGCGCCAGAACAGACGCCGAGCGCCCTCCCCGACGCACACGCCCATGTCCGCCGCCTCCGGGCGCTCCACCAGCCCGAAGCGGCGCACGCGCACGCCCCGCCCGGCCAGCTCCCCCGCCAGCT
>JALVTX010000297.1 GCA_027035825.1 Mariprofundaceae bacterium | reverse complement strand
AGGCGGCCAGCGCGTCGCGCGCCTCGGCGTCGGAGAGCCTGGGCTCGCGCAGCAGGCGTCGGGCCGCGTCGGCGTCCGGCACGGTTTCGATGTCGAAGATGAACACGTCGCGTGGCATGACGACCTCCCGGCGGCCTGGTGTGCGCATGGGCGCGCGCATGGCCTTTGAAAAAAATCCCGGCTACACTCGGCCTCATGAAGATTCTGGTGGTGGAGGACGAGCAGCGCGTCGCCCAGTTTATCCAAAAGGGGCTGAAGGAAGAAGGCCATGCCGTGGATGTCGCCCATGATGGCGAGGAGGGCGAGTATCTGGGCGAGATCAACGAATACGATCTCATCATCCTGGACGTGATGCTGCCGAAAAAGAACGGCTTCGAGGTCTGCCGTGAACTGCGCGAGCGCGGGGTGGGCTCGCCGGTGCTGATGCTGACCGCACGCGACGCGGTGGAGGACAAGGTGCGCGGCCTGGATGCCGGCGCGGACGACTATCTCACCAAGCCGTTCGCGTTCGAGGAGCTGCTGGCGCGGGTGCGGGCGCTGCTGCGCCGCGCCTCGGAGAGCAAGTCGCCCATCCTGAAGATCGCCGACCTGGAACTGGACCCGATGAGCCGCCGCGTCACGCGCGCCGGCCAGCCGATCCGCCTGACCACCAAGGAATACGCGCTGCTCGAATACATGATGCGCAATCCGGGGCAGGTGCTCTCGCGCACGCGCATCGGCGAGCACGTCTGGGACATGAACTTCGATCCCGAGAGCAACGTGATTGACGTGTACGTAAGCCACCTGCGCAACAAGGTGGACAAGGGCTTCGAGCCGCCGCTCATCCACACGCTGCGCGGCCAAGGCTACATGCTGACGGACGAAGCGCCGCCGGCGTGAGCCGTTTCGCCATCCCGCCGCTTCCGATGCGGCCGCGTTGGCTGTTCCGGTTGGTTTCCACCTTTCGCGGGCGCCTGGCGCTGCTGTACATGGCGGTGGAATTCTCGCTGCTCATGTTCGCCGGCCTGCTGCTCTACGTGGTGCTGTCGAACAAGGTGTTTTCGGCCGTGGACAGGCAACTGCTGCAACAGGCCAGCTCCATCACCCACGAGCTGGAGACCTCCCGCTTCTATCACTGGAATGCCGAGCTGGTGAAGTTTTCCAGCCACTTCCTGGGGTCGGTGCAACTGGTCGGCTCCAATGGCCGGCTGCTGTTCGCCTCCGACCGCGGCCTCATCGGCAAGGGCGGGGACGCGGTGACCGAGGCGCTGCAACGAGCGATGAACGACGAGACGGCGTTCGCGTCCACCCGCTCGCTGTTGCGCAAGGACAACATCCGCGTCATCGCCATGCCCGTGCATCGCGCCGGCGGCATCGTGGCCGTGGTTCTGCTGGGTCGCAGTACCGGCGAGATCCACGCCTTCTTCGAGCTGATGTACCTGATCGGCGGCCTTTTGGGTCTGGCTTCGATGTTCATCAGCGCCTGGGCGGGCTACGTGATGGCGCGGCGGGCGCTGCGGCCGATTGACGAGATCGGGCGGGCGGCGATGAAGTTCGCCGCCGGCGATCTGTCCACGCGCCTGAAGCTGTCCACGCCCGACCGCGAAATCCGCCAGCTGGTGCGCACGCTGAACAAGATGTTCGCCGATCTGGAAGCCAGCATCCAGGCGCAGAAGCGGTTCACGGCCGACGCCTCGCACGAGCTGCGCATTCCGCTGACCATCCTGCGCGGCGAAATCGAGGTGGCGCTGCTGCGCCGGCGGCGGCCGAAGGAATACGAGGAGGTGCTGCGCCAGCAACTGGAGATCATCGAGCGCATGCAGCGCATCGTGGATGGCTTGTTGACGCTGGCGCGGGCCGACGCGGGGCTTCTGGAGCTGGCCCGAGACGAGGTGGACTTGAGCCTGCTCCTGGAGGAGGCGGGCCAGCATCACCTGACGCTGTTCGCCAGCAAGGACGTGCGGCTGGACATGGAGATCGAGGATGGGCTGTCGGTGATCGGCGACCATGATCGCCTGAGCCGGGTGATCTTCAACCTGCTGAACAATGCCTACAAGCATGCGCCGCGCCATTCGGCGGTGCGTTTCTCGGCCCGCGCCGAGGACGACGAGGCGGTGATCGAGGTGGCCGACCAGGGGCCGGGCATCGCGCCGGAGCATCTCGGGCACGTGTTCGACCGGTTCTACCGCTCGGACGATTCGCGCCACCGCGAAACGGGCGGCGCGGGTTTGGGCCTGGCCATCAGCAAGCGCATCGTGGAGGCGCATGGTGGTCATATCGAGGTGGAGAGCGAGCCCGGCCGGGGGGCGACCTTCCGCGTCCGGCTGCCGCTCGCCGGCGCCAATCCGGTGCTGCTGCGTCAGATTGACGCCGTGCTGAAGGGAGAAGGCGAGGCCTGAGACCCCGCTTGGAGAGCGTCGCCGCTTCCCGCTATCGAAAATCCCCGCGCCATGCGTAGAGTTGCGCGCCGCGAGGACATGCGATGAGCCAATCAGTGAAATACCAGACCGACGATCTGCGCATCATCGGCGTGGATGAGGTGATTCCGCCGGTGCAGCTGCACCGCGAGCATCCCATCACCGAGCGCGCGGCCGAGACCACCTACAAGGCCCGCCAGGCCATCCGGCGCATCCTGCGCGGCGAGGATGACCGCCTGCTGGTGGTGACGGGCCCCTGCTCGATCCACAATCCCGATGCGGCGCGCGAATATGCCCGCCGCCTGGCCGGCGAACGCGAGAAGCACGGCGACGACCTGCTCATCGTGATGCGCTGCTATTTCGAGAAGCCTCGCACCACCGTGGGCTGGAAGGGGCTTATCAACGACCCGAACCTGGACGGCACGTTCCAGATCAACAAGGGGCTGCGGCTGGCCCGGCAACTGCTTCTGGACGTGAACGAGATGGGCGTGCCGGCCGGCACCGAGTTCCTCGACCTCATCAGCCCCCAGTACGTGGCCGATCTGGTGAGCTGGGGCGCCATCGGCGCGCGCACCACCGAGTCGCAGTCGCACCGCGAGCTGGCCAGCGGGCTTTCCTGCCCGGTCGGCTTCAAGAACGCCACAGACGGCGGCCTGAAGGTGGCCGTGGACGCCATCCGCGCCGCCTCGCACCCGCATCACTTCCTGTCGCTGACCAAGGAGGGGCGCTCGGCCATCTTCTCCACCTCGGGCAACGACGACTGCCACGTGATCCTGCGCGGCGGCCGCGAGCCGAACTACGACGCCGACAGCGTGCGCCAGGCCTGCGAGACGCTGGAGGCGGCGGGATTGCCCTGCCGGCTGATGATCGATTTCTCGCACGCCAACAGCCGCAAGCAGCACGAGCGACAGAAACTGGTGTGCCACGACGTGGCCGGCCAGATCGCGGCCGGCAATGCCTGCATCATCGGGGCCATGATCGAGAGCCATCTGGTGGCCGGCCGGCAGGACGTGGTGCCGGGACGCGAGCTGGTGTTCGGCCAGAGCGTCACCGATGCCTGCGTTGGCTGGGAGGATACCACCGCGATGCTGGACGAGCTGGCCCGCGCCGTGCGCGAACGCCGCGCCAGGGGCGCTGATCGCTGACCAGCCAGCGGACGCGGCCGGATTGCGACGGCCCGCGTTCTACAGATTCATCTGTTTC
>JALVTX010000296.1 GCA_027035825.1 Mariprofundaceae bacterium | reverse complement strand
CAACGCATTGTTCATTGGTTCCAGCGGCCTGACCTCGTATGGCGAGGCGGTGCGCGTGGTCGGCGACAACATCGCCAACGTCAACTCGCTCGGCTTCAAGAGCCAGAACGTCACCTTCTCGGACGTGCTCTCCCAGACCATCGGCGTGACGCGCTCGAACATCGCCAACCAGGTCGGCAATGGCGTGCGCATCGCCGCCATCACGCGCGACCGTCAGCAGGGCACCATCCAGAATACGACCAGCGCCACGGACATGGCCATCAATGGCAACGGCCTGTTCGCGCTGCGCGATCCGGCCAGCGACAAGATGCTCTACACCCGCGCCGGCAACTTCATCCTGGACAAGAACTTCAACCTGATTGACGGTCAGGGCAACATCGTCCAGGGCACGAAGCTCGACCCGGTGACGCAGAAGCCGGTCGGCAGCGTCACCGACATCACCTTCGCCAACCTGGCGGCGCAGGCGCAGGCCACCACCAAGGTGCTGGCCGGCATCACGCTGGACTCGAACGCCACCGTCCTGCCCGCCGGCACGGTGTTCGACCCGAACAACCCGGCCACCTTCCACTTCAAGACCCAGATCAACGTCTATGACTCGCTGGGCCAGACCCATGCCGTGAACCTGTATTTCATCAAGCAGGGGCAGGACGCGGCCGGCAACACCATCTGGGACTGGCACGCGGCCGTGGACGGGGCGGAGCTGGCCGGCGGCACGCCAGGCGTGTTGCAGGAAATCGGCGCGCCCACCGCGTCCACGCCACCCAATCTTGGTTCGCAGGCGCTGGTGTTCGGCGCGCAGGGCGAGCTGGTCAAGGAAATCTCGCCCAATCTCGCCATCAACTGGAAGAACGCCGCGCCCGGCAACATCAGCATGGACTTCGGTAATGCGACCACCGTTGACGCCCAGGGCGTGACCGGCAAGGGACTGAACGGCACGGTGCAGATGGCCGGCAGCTTCGCCACGCGGCAGGTGACGCGCGACGGGTTCCCGGCCGGCTTCCTCGACCGGCTGGAAACGGACTCCGCCGGCCGCATCTTCGGCGTGTTCACGAACGGCCAGCGGCGCGCCCTCTACCAGGTGGCGCTGGCCAGCTTCCCGAACGACGCCGTGCTCTCGCACGTGGGCAACAACCTGTTGCAGGAAACCATCGCCTCGGGCAGCCCCGTCATGGGCACGCCGGGCAATGGCGGCCTGGGCACCATCACGCCCTATGGCCTGGAGCAGTCGAACGTGGATCTGGCCAACGAGTTCGTGAAGCTGATCGTGATCCAGCGCGCCTACGAGGCGAACTCGAAGACCATCCTGACCACGGATCAGATGCTTTCGTCCTTGATGCAGGTCAAGCGCTGAGGCATCTTGACGGGCTAGCGCTAATCCATTGAACCGGAAGGGCGCTTCGGCGGGGGCCATCGCGGCTCCCGCCGTCTTTTTGGGCGACGGGAGAAAAGACCCGGCATGCCCGCTTCCGCCGCCGGGCCGCCTGCCGGCCCGACGGGCGAACAAACTGGCATGTTTCTTGTGAGCATCAGGCCGGGCCCTTGAATACAGGGACGTATTCATATCACGAGGAGTGGAACCGTGGACATAGCAACCCTCATCGGTCTGGTGCTCGCCTTCGGCCTGGTGGTGTTCGCCATCGGCAGCGGCATTTCCAGCTTCATCGACCCGCCTTCCGCCATGATCGTGATTGGCGGCACCATCGGCGTGATGCTGGTGAGCTACCCCTTGGGCGACGTGCTCAAGATCATCGGCGTGGCCATGAAAACCATCATCTACAAGCTGCCCGCGCCCAAGGACGTGATCGCGCAGCTCGTCGAGTTCTCGCAGGTGGTTCGCAAGGAGGGCATCCTGGCGCTGGAATCGAAGGTCGGCGAGGTGGACAACCCCTTCATGGCCAAGGGCTTGCAGATGGCCATTGACGGCCAGGAGCCCAACGAGATCGAGGACATCCTCTACATGGAGATGGAAAAGCTGAAGGATCGGCACGGCAAGGGCGCCGATTTGTTGACGCAAATGGGCACGATGGCCCCGGCCATGGGCATGATCGGGACGCTGGTGGGCCTGGTGCTGATGCTCCAGAACATGTCCGATCCCTCGTCCATCGGCCCCTCGATGGCCGTGGCGCTGTTGACCACGTTCTACGGCGCGCTCATCGCCAACATCATGGCCCTGCCCATGGCGGCCAAGCTCAAGTCCCGCAGCAAGGACGAGCTGCTGCTGCACGAAATCATCCTCACCGGCATCCAGTCGCTGGTGGCCGGCGAGAACCCGCGCGTGATGGAGCAGAAGCTGTTGGGCTTCCTGCCGCCCAAGGAGCGGCAGTCCTCCTTCGACTGATTCCGGGAACGGCCGATGGCCCGCAGGGAAAAGAAGCCCGATCCCGTCCCCCCGCCCAAGGACATCGCGGGCGCGCTGTTCCTCGAGCTGATGATGCAGATGCTGGCCTTCTTCATCCTGCTCACCTCGATGGCCGTCATCGTGGAGGAAAAGCGGCTGGCGGCGCTGGGGTCGCTGGCCGGCACGTTCAGCCCCTTGCGGCGCGGCGCGAACCTCAGCCAGGGCAAGGGCCCGGCGCTGCCGACGCGCGACATCGTGGATGGCGCCAAGGCGCCCAAGCGCACGGCCAAGGCATTGACCGACGTGGCCAAGGAGCTGGGGCTGAAGGACGCCATCCACGTGCTGCCGCTGGACAAGGAAACGGTGAAGGTGCGCCTTGCCGAGGCCATCGTCTTCCCGCCCGGCAAGGTCACGCTCGCGCCCTCGGCGAACAAGCTCATGGATCGGCTGGGCAAGCTCTTTTCCCGCCCCGAGGTGGTGGAAATCACCATCGAGGGACACACGGACGAAACGCCGACGCGCGGCACGCTGTACGCCTCGAACTGGGAACTCTCGGCCGCGCGCGCGATGAGCGTGTTCAAGGCGCTGCATGAACGCGGCGTGCCGCGCGGCCGGATGATCGTCGCCGGCATGGGCGACAAGCACCCGCTCTTCGTGGGCGGGAAGGACATGAGCCGCCGCGTGGAAATCACGCTGAAATTCCGCCCCGTGACGGCCAAGCCCGAGGATTCGGTCAAGCCCACCCTGAACGTGATCTCACGGCCCGCCGTTGCGCCGCCGGGGGGCTTCTGATGGCCCGCAGGAAGAAGCCCGAGCCGGAAATCCTGCCGGACACCGAATCGTGGATGGGCACGTTCGCCGACCTCGTGAGCCTGATGCTCACCTTCTTCATTCTGCTGGTGTCCATGTCCACGCTGGATCAGACGGGCCTGTCAGACATTTCCAGCTATTTCCGCAAGGCCGTGTCGGTGCTCAATGCGGGTGAAAAGACGGAGATGGAGATGATCCAGCCGTTCAAGCTGCAACGCATCGTCTCCCCGCGGGAACTGATGCTGGCCATGCGCCAGAACTCGCGCGTGGTGCTGAAGAACAGCACGCTGGAGCACAAGGTGAACGCCGTCATCCTCAACGACCGCCTCATCCTGCGCATGCCGGATGCGGTGCTCTTCGCGCCCGGGCAGGCGCGGCTGAACGCCAGGCACGTCCGCGCCCTGAAGCGGCTGGCGCACATGCTGGCCGCCTCGCCGGGCAACATCCGCATCGAGGG
>JALVTX010000295.1 GCA_027035825.1 Mariprofundaceae bacterium | reverse complement strand
GCAGGCCGCGCGTCTCGGGCCCCAGCACCAGCACGTCGCCCGGCTGGAAGCGGACGCGCCACAGCGCCTGGCCGGCCTTCGTGGTGAGACCGTGCCACGTGCCCGTTTCGGGCGCCAGGACGCGCCTTAACGCGGCCCAGTCCGCGTGTTCGCGCACGTCCAGGTGTTGCCAGTAGTCCAGCCCCGCGCGCTTCAGCTGGCGGTCGCTGGTGCTGAATCCCAGCGGATGCACCAGGTGAAGACGGCAGGCGGTGCAGGCGCAGAGGCGGGCGATGTTGCCGGTGTTGGGCGGGATTTCCGGCTGATAGAGGACGACGTGCAGCGGTGGCGTCATGCGCCTGCACCATGACGCCGGGAGGCGTCATGCGCAAGGGGTGAGCCGTGCAAGCTTGTCTTGCATGGCGAGGGGAAAGCGATTTCCCCCTTGGCAGGTAATCTGGCGCAGAGGCGGGCGATGTTGCCGGTGTTGGGCGGGATTTCCGGCTGGTAGAGGACGACGTGCAGCGGCGGCGTCATGCCCGCTTGCGTCTCGGCTGTCGTCAAGCGGATGCGTCGGCGCGGGTCAGGTCGCGGTAGATGCCTTCCAGCGTTTCCAGCGCCTGGTCGAAGTCGTCATTGACGATCCGGTGGTGAGCCTCGTCCGCGTGGGCCATTTCTTCCCGCGCCGCCTGTACGCGCGCCTCGATCACCTCCGGCGCATCCTGGCCCCGGGCCGTCAGGCGCTCGCGCAGCGCCTCGATGGAGGGCGGCAGGATGAAGATGCGGCAGGCGTCCGGACACCGCTCGGCCACCTGGCGCGCGCCCTGCCAGTCGATTTCCAGCAACACGTCATGGCCCGCCTCGCGCATGCGGGCCACGTCCTCGGCCCGGGTGCCATACCAGTGGCCATGCACGTGGGCATGTTCCAGGAAGCGTCCCTCCTCCACCTGCCACTTGAAGTCTTCCTCGGAGAGGAAGAAGTAGTCGCGCCCGTCCACCTCGCCGGGCCGCGGGGGGCGGGTGGTGGCGGAGACGGACAGGCGCAGGTTCGGCGCGCGTTCCAGCAGCGCCCGGCAGAGGCTGGTCTTGCCGCTGCCGGACGGCCCCGAAACCACCAACAGCACGCCCTGTTTCGTCATGGCCGCCTCAGGCCTGGCCGGTCAGTTGCTGATACTTGAGCAGCAGTTCCTCGGGCGATTCCTCGTGATCGGGATCCACGCAGATGCATTCGACCGGGCAGACCTTGATGCACTGGGGCTCGTCGAAGTGGCCCACGCACTCGGTGCACAGTTCGGGGTCAATCTCGTAAATCTCCTCGCCCTCGCGGATGGCGCCGTTCGGGCATTCGGGCTCGCAGACATCGCAGTTGATGCATTCATCGGTAATCATCAATGCCATCTTTGAATCACGCTCCTGATTGGGTCTGAACCGCGCCGGCCCTGGCGGCCTCGGCCTCCTTGTCCAGCTCGCCGCTGGCCAGCTTCGCGGTGTATTCCCGCAGCGCCGCAGCCACCTTGCCTTGCAGCAGGTACAGGCCGAGGAAGTTCGGGAAGGCCATCGAGAGCAGCAGGAGGTCGGAGAAGTCGAGAATGTTGCCGGCACTGACCAGGCTGGCCAGCACGATGACCATCACGTAGAGGATGCGATAGACCATCGACCAGCGCTCGCCGAAGATGTAAGTCCAGCAGCGTTCGCCATAGTACGACCACGAAATCATCGTCGAGTAGGCGAACAACACCACGGACACGGACAGGATGACCGGGAACCAGGGCAGCACCGTGCCGAAGGCCTTGGCGGTGAGCGCCGCGCCCTTGCTCTGGGCCACCAGCGCGTGATATTCGGGCGCGTTCCACACGCCGGTGAGCACGATGACCAGCGCCGTCATGGTGCAGATGATGACGGTGTCGATGAATGGCTCGTAGAGGGCGACGAAGCCCTGGCGGATGGGGTACTTGACGCTGGAGGCGGAGTGGGCGATGGCCGCCGAGCCGATGCCCGCCTCGCTGGAGAAGGCGGCGCGCTGGAAGCCGGTGACCAGCACCCCGATCATGCCCCCGGCCACGGCGGTGGGGTGGAAGGCCTGGGTGACGATGCTGGCCAGCGCGTGCGGAATCTCGGCGGCGTTGGACAGGATGATGAACAGGCAGGCCGAGAGGTAGATGAACACCATCGTCGGCACGATGGCCTCGGCCGCGCGGGCGATGGAGCGGATGCCACCGATGATGACCAGCGCCACCGCGCCGCCCATGAACACGCCGAACACCCACGGGTAGGTCTGGAAGAAGGGCAGCACATTCTGCACCGCGCCCATGGACTGCGATACCTGGAAGGCGTTGCCGCCGCCGAGCGAGGCCCCGACGCAGCAGACGGCGAACAGTAGCGCCAGCGCCTTGCCCAGACCCGCCCAGCCGTACTCGGCGAAGCCCTTGGATAGGTATTCCATCGCGCCGCCCAGCACGTGGCCGTCGGGCCGGAACTCGCGATACATCTGCGCCAGCGTCACCTCGGTGAACTTGGATGTCATGCCGAAGAAGCCGGCCACGATCATCCAGAAGGTCGCGCCCGGGCCGCCGACGCTGACGGCGATGGCCACGCCGGCGATGTTGCCCAGGCCCACGGTGGCCGACAGCGCCGCCGACAGCGCCTGGAAGGGCGTGACCTCGCCCTTGTCCTCCGGCGTGCGGTAGCGTCCGCGCAGCACGGCCAGCGCGTGCCCCATCATGCGCAGGTTGATGAAGCCGAAGCGCACCGTGAGATAGACCGCGCCGACCACCAGCCAGCCGACGATGAACGGCATCTTCGCCTCGCCCGGCATGACATCGAAGAACAGCACGCTGGCCAGGACGCCGTTCAGGTGGGCGAAGAACTGGTTCAGCCCCTCGGGAGCCGCTAGCGCCGGTCGCGCCCCGGACGCCACGAGGCCCACGAGCAGGACGGCGAGCAGGACGGGTTTCCTGGCCGTGTTCATGCGTTTTTCATCCCCCGATGCGCGGCCGTCAGAAGGTGCGGCCATCCCAGCCCCACATGTGGCGGGCGGGCGACGAGAACTCGATGTAGGTGCGCGATGGAGCAACGCCGAGGCGTTCCTGCGCCAGCGCGCACAGCGCCTGCGAGAAGCGGGCGGTTTCGCTTTCCGGCAGGCCCAGGCTCTTCAGTTCCAGCCAGGCGGCCGGCTCGCGGCTGCCGGCGAAGGACAGCGAAGCGTCATCCTCCAGATAGATCATCACGTAGGATTCCGGCTTGCCGAGCATGTCGGCCACGGCGCGGCTGGCCTCGGCGAGGGTCTTCTCGCGCTCCCCGGCCTCCAGCCGGACATTGGTGCGAATGGAAAGCAGCGGCATGACGTCCTCCCTGTCAGGCCTGTTCGGAAGCGGCGTGGGCGGCGGGCGAGCAGCCAGCGCGCGCCTCGATCTTCCGGCCCAGGCGCCGGTTGATGATGTTGACGCCGGCGATGATGAAGCCCAGCGCGATGAAGGCCCCCGGCGGCAGCACGAACATCAGGAAATCGGGATAGCGTTCCCCCAGCACGTGAACGCCGAAGATGCTGCCGTGCCCCAGGATTTCGCGCACCGAGCCCAGCAGCATCAGGGCGAGCGTGAAGCCAAGACCCACCCCCAGCGCGTCGGCCGCGGAG
>JALVTX010000294.1 GCA_027035825.1 Mariprofundaceae bacterium | reverse complement strand
AGCACCGCCGCCTGCCATGCATCCATTCGCCGCTCCCCGAAGATTGATTCGGCCGCGCGACGTTGCGCGCCCGCGCATGGCACTCTACGGTAAGCCCGCCCCATGCCAAGCGGCATGCCGGGCGCCACGCCAATGAGGTGCGAGCGACAAGGAGGCGGTGATGTGGAGCAAGCTGTTCAGGGCACTGGAAATCGTGCGCCGCGCGGTGTCGGCCTTCGTCGTGCTGCTGGTGCTGGTCGTGTTCATCGCGGCCATCCTCGCCGCGCGTCCTTCCGTGCCCGAGCGGGCCGTGCTCGTCGTGCATCCGAAGGGCGAGCTGGTCGAGGAGCTGGCAGCGTCCGAGGCCGCCTTCCCGCTGGCCCTGCCCAGCCCCGAGCAGACCCGCGTCCGCGACCTGGTGCGCGCCATCCGCGCCGCCAAGGATGACGAACGCATCAAGGGCCTCATCCTCGACCTGCGCGACATGGCCCCGGCGCCGCTGGAGAAGCTGCGCGCCGTGGCCCGCGCCATCGCCGATTTCCGCGCCGGCGGCAAGCCCGTGCATGCGCTGGGCGATGCCTACACCCAGTCGCAGTATTACCTTGCAACCAGCGCCGACACCGTCTGGCTGCACCCGATGGGCATGGTGCTGCTCACGGGCATGAGCCTCTACCGCCACTACCTGAAGGACGCGCTAGACAAGCTGCACGTGCGGGTGCACCTGTTCCGCGCCGGCGAGTTCAAGTCCGCGGCGGAGCCCTTGGTGCGCAACGACATGTCCCCCGCCGCGCGCCAGGCCGACGCCGCCCTCGTCGGCCAACTCTGGCAAGCCTGGAAGCGGGACGTCGCCGCCCGCCGCCACATCACGCCCGAGACCATCCAGGCCATGCTGGACGATCCGGCCGCCTTCCTGGCCCGTCACGGCAACAACCCGGCGCGGCTGGCGCTGGATCTGAAGCTCGTGGACAGGCTCGCCACCCCCGCCGAGGCGAAGCGGCGCATCGCCAGGGCGCTGAATCTGGGGCGGGACGGACGGCTGCCAACGGTGGATACCCGGCGCTACCTGCGGTCGCTGGGGCCGCCGCCCGCGCCGCGCGGCGACAGGCGCGTGGGGCTCATCGTGGCCAGCGGCCCGGTGGTGGATGGCGAAGCCGGCCCCGGCGCCATCGGCGGCGATTCGCTGGCCGCGCTGCTCGACCAGGCCCGGCGCAACGACGCCATCAAGGCCGTGGTGCTGCGCATCGACAGCCCCGGCGGCTCGGCCACGGCATCCGAAACCATCCGGCGGGCGGTGCTGCGGCTGAAGGCCGCCGGCAAGCCGGTCGTGGTTTCGATGGGCTCGATGGCCGCCTCGGGCGGCTACTGGATGGCCGCGCCGGCCGACGAAATCTGGGCCTCGCCGGTGACGCTGACCGGCTCCATCGGCGTGTTCGCGCTGATCCCGGAGTTCGCGGGATCGCTCTCGGCGCTGGGCGTGCATACCGATGGCCTTGCCACCACCCGCACGGCCGCCGGCAGCCGCGCCGACCGGCCGCTGTCGCCGGCCGTCGCCCGCGCCATCCAGGCCGGCGTGAACCACGTCTATGCCCGCTTCATCCATCACGTCGCCGAAGGGCGGCGATTGCCACCCAAGGCGGTTCGGGCCGTGGCCGCCGGCCGCGTCTGGACAGGCCGCGACGCCCTGGCCCGCAAGCTGGTGGATCATCTGGGCGGGCTGGAGGACGCGATTGCCGCCGCCGCCAGGCACGCGCATCTGGGCAAGCGCTACGCCGTGCAGCGCATCCAGCCCAAGCGGACGTTGCAAGAGCGCATCCTGGAGGCGTTGATGGGCAAGGCCCGCGCGCTGGTCGTCCGAATCTGGCCGAAAGCCTTCACATTCATTCCGCCCTCATGGAAACAAGAAACAACCACGCTTGAATGGCTGCGGCAAACCAAACCCTCCGGTGGCGTTTATGCCTGGTGCGGAACTCCACGGATGTGATCGAGAATTGTCATGCAATCGTGATGAAATCGTGAAGTTTCGCCTATGGAATAGGCATCTCCTCTTCAAACAGGAAAGAGGAAATCGCGATGAAGGAGATTGCCATGATGAATCGAAAAGCCGCACCGCTGTTTCTCGGTGGCCTGATGCTGTTGAGCGCGCCTGCCGCGCAGGCCGGCGAGATGATGAAGGACGGCATGAAGCACGAGCACCGGATGATGGACAAGGCCATGCACAAGATGCATGAGTCCAAATCCATGGGCATGTCCGAAAAACACATGGATGACGGCATGATGAAGGACAAGGGAAAGGAGATGGGCATGGAAAAGGATGGCATGTCCGACCACATGATGTCCGGCGACATGGACACGATGAAGAAGGACAGGATGATGCATGAAGAGAAAGGCATGATGCACGATCACTGAGTCGGGTGGCTTGCGCGAACGGGGCGCAGTCTCCTGGCGGCTGCGCCCTTTTCCGCTACAGTAGATAACCGATGGCACACACGATACTGATTATTGAAGACGATGCGGACATCGCCGAGCTGGTGCGCATGCATCTGGACGGCATGAACTGCCGCGTGGACATTGCCGCCAGCGGCGCGACCGGACTGGAACGCTTTGCCAGAAAAAACTACGACCTGGTGGTGCTCGATTTGATGCTGCCCGGCATGGACGGGCTTGAGGTGTGCCGTGAAATGCGCAAGGCCGCCCGCTATGTGCCCATCCTGATGCTGACCGCCAAATCCACGGAACTGGACAAGGTGCTGGGGCTGGAGATGGGCGCGGACGACTATCTGACCAAGCCGTTCAGCGTGCCGGAGCTGCTGGCGCGCATCAAGGCGCTGCTGCGCCGAGCTGCGGCGCTCGGTCATCCCGTCGAAGACGAGGCAACCGGCATCATCCGGCGCGGCACGCTGGAAATTGATGCGGCAAGGCATCAGGTGCGGCTGGACGGAAAGCCGGTGGAACTGACGGCCAGGGAGTTCGCGCTGCTGCTGCACTTCGCCTCGCATCCGGGGCGGGTGTACAACCGCGCGCAATTGCTGGATCAGGTCTGGGGATACAGCTACGAAGGCTACGAGCACACCGTCAATTCCCACATCAACCGACTGCGCCGTAAAATCGAGCAAGACCCGGCCAATCCCGAGTATATTCAGACAGTCTGGGGCGTCGGTTATCGTTTCTCCGAAGCCTTGTAAGATGACGCCGTGCTGAGAACCCTCTACGGCAAGCTGGCGATCGGCCTGGTCGTTCTGATGACGGCGACCGGAGGCTTCTACATTGCGCTGACCAGTTTCGCCATGCGCCATTACCTGCGGGATATTCATCTGCAACTGAACCATGATCTGGCGCGCAATCTGGTGGCCGACCGCAACCTGGTCGCGGAAGGCAAGCTGAACAAGGCCGCGCTGAAGGAAACCTTCCGCAAATACATGGTGATTAACCCGAGCATCGAAATCTATCTGCTCGATTTGCAGGGCAGGATTCTTTCCTACTCCGCCGATCCGGGAAAGGTGAAGCGCAAGCGCGTTTCGCTTGCGCCGATTCGCGCCTTTCTCGACATGAAGCGCCCCGGCCTGATTCTCGGCGATGATCCGCGCAGCCACGACAAGCAAAAGGTCTTTTCGGTCACGCCCGTGCCATCCGGCGAGAAGCCGCAGGGGTATCTGTATGTGGTGCTGCGCGGCGAGCAGTTCGATTCCGCCGAGCAATCGGTGCGCGACAGCTATCTGTGGAAGGTCGGCGGCTGGACGCTGGCCGCCAGCCTCGCGCTTGGCCTGCTGGCGGGACTGATCGCCTTTTACCTGCTGACCCGCCGTTTGCGCGAATTGTCCCGGATGATGAACCGTTTCGCGCTGGCGCACGCACTGCCGGCCGAGCCCGGCGCGGAACCCGCCGGCGACGAAATCGAGCAACTGAGCCGCGCATTCCGGCGCATGGCGCGACGCATTGACGAGCAACTGGACAGCCTCAGGGCGAAAGACAGCCAGCGCCGCCGGTTCGTCGCGCAAATCTCGCACGATCTGCGCACGCCGCTGTCGTCCCTGCTCGGTTATCTGGAATCCCTGCAAATCAAGGAGGAATCGCTCGCTCCCGAGCAGCGCCGCGCCTTTCTGGAAACCGCCATGCGCCAGGGAAAAAGCCTGCAACGCCTGGTTGAGGCCCTGTTCGAGCTTTCCAGCCTGGAAGCGCAGGAAAGCGCGCCGGAGCGGGAACCCTTCTCGGTGGCGGAACTGATTCACGACACGGTTCAGAAGCACCGCCTCAAGGCGGGACAGCTCAAAATCGAACTGCGGGTGCATGCCGCGCCGGATTTGCCGTTCGCGCTGGGCGATGTGGGCCTGACCGAACGCGCGCTGGACAACCTGCTGGACAACGCCTTCAGTCATGCCGGCGGCGACGGGCATGTGGACATCTCGGCGCGGATGGACGAAGAGCGCATCGCCGTGGCCGTGCGGGACGACGGCCCCGGCATCCCCGAGGATGCGCGGGCGCGCATATTCGACCCGCGCTTCCGACTGCATGAAGATGCAAGGGGCGAACGCCACGCCGGGCTGGGGCTGGCGATTGCGAAACGCTGCATCGAGCTTCAGGGCGGCGACATTCGGCTGGAAAGCGGCCCGAATGCCGGCGCCTGCTTCGTGTTCCGCCTGCCCGCGGCCCCGTAGCGAGGCGCACGGCACAGGATTGTGATATTCCCGTGATCGGGAGGTGATATGAATGGCGCATCATAACGACCGTTGGAACACCAAACGCACAGGAGAAGCACATGAAACAATGGCACGGAATGACACTTCTACTCGCGGGCATCATACTCATCGCGCCGGCGTGGCAGGTATTCGGAGGTCAAACCATGAGCGATTCAAAACCGTTACAGGCGGAGCATGAGGCGGTGGCCACCTTCGCCGGCGGCTGTTTCTGGTGCGTCGAATCTAGCTTCGAGCATCTGCCGGGCGTGATTGAAGCGGTATCCGGCTATGCCGGCGGGCATGTGGCGCACCCGACCTACAAGCAGGTGTCGGCCGGCGGCACGGGCCATGTGGAAAGCGTGCAGGTGCATTACGACCCGAGCGTGATTTCCTACGACGCATTGCTGGATGCCTATTGGAAGATGATCAACCCCACCGACAGCGGCGGTCAGTTCGTGGATCGCGGCAACCAGTACCGGCCTGTCATCTTTTACGCCGACGAAGCCCAGAAACGTGCGGCGGAGCAATCGCGCGACCGGCTGGCGGCGTCCGGGCGTTTTGACCAGCCCATCGCCGTGGAGATTCGCCCGCTCGATCGTTTCTGGCCGGCGGAGGAATACCATCAGGATTATTACAAGAAGAATCCCCTGCGCTACAAATTCTATCGCTACCATTCCGGCCGCGACCAGTTCCTGGAGAAGGTCTGGGGCGATGAGTTGCACAAGCAGCCGGCGCATGCATCCGAAAAAACGGCGCGCTACGAAAAACCGCCCGATGACGTGCTGAAAAAACGATTGTCGCCGCTGCAATACGAGGTCACGCAGGAAAACGGCACGGAGCCGCCGTTCCGCAACGCCTACTGGAACGAGCACCGCCCCGGCATTTACGTGGACGTGGTCAGCGGCGAGCCGCTGTTTTCCTCCACGGACAAGTTCGATTCCGGCACCGGCTGGCCCAGTTTCACCCGCCCGCTGGAGCCGGAGAACATCGTCACCCGCGCCGACCACCGGCTGTTCGTCACCCGCACCGAGGTGCGCAGCCGTCACGGCGATTCGCATCTCGGGCACGTCTTCGAGGATGGCCCGCCGCCCACCGGGCTGCGCTACTGCATCAATTCGGCGGCGCTGCGCTTCATCCCGAAGGAAAAACTGGCCGCAGAGGGCTATGGCAAATATCTGAAGCTGTTTGCCGACAACGCAGACGAGGCCACCAGGTGAGGCAATCGCTGATCGCCTATGCCGCGGGCAGCGTGGGGGCGCTCGCCAACAGCCTGGCCGTCTGGGCCTTTGGCGCCGCCGGCATCAACGCCATGCTGGGCGTCGCCATCGCCCCGCATCTCTCGCCCCACTGGCTCTATCCGCGCCTGGTCTGGGGCGGCCTGTGGGGCCTGACCTTCCTTTGGCCCGGCTGGCGATCCCGCTGGCTTGCGAAGGGCTCGCTCATCAGCCTGCTGCCGACTGCCGCCCAGCTGTTCATTGTCTTCCCGATATTGGCCCACAAGGGCGTGGCCGGGCTGGAGCTGGGCCTGCTCACGCCGCTGTGCGTATTGTTGTAGGGCCTGTTCACGCTTGTTTGAATGGCGGCGACTTCGGCCATGATTTCGATCTCGCAAGGCATCGCGCGCGTGGCGTGCCCTCCGCGGCACGCGAGCAAGCGATAACACCGCGAGGCGGAATCATGGCCAAGTCCCTCCGGGCTGCGCCCGAAATGCGCCCACTCGGCGTTGCTCGGCTTGCGCATGGCCCCACCATGAGCCGCGCCTCGCGCCTTGATTGGCCGCATTTCGGGCAGCAGCGACGCCGTCCAAACAAGCGTGGACAGGCCCTGAACTGGGTATGGGGCGTGACGACGGCGGCCGTCATCCGCTACGCCTGATTCACACCGGCCCCACGCCGCCGTAGGGCACCCCGGCCAGCCGCGCCATCTCGTGATGGAAGGTGACGAGATCGTCGCGGGAGAAATCACCAAGCCGCGCGTGGCCGCACGCCCTCGCCAGCAGGCGCATCAGTTCCACCGAGGCGCGAAAGAAGCGCTCCAGCCTCCGGCTGGCCTCGTCCACGTCGAGGCGCTTGCGCAGTTCCGGATCCTGCGTGGCAATGCCCACCGGGCAGGCATTGGTGTGGCAAGCCCGCATGGCCAGGCAGCCGATGGCCTGCATGGCCGCGTTGGAAACGGCGACCGCGTCCGCGCCCAGTGCCAGCGCCTTGGCGAAGTCCGCAGGCGTGCGCAAGCCGCCAGTGATGACCAATGTCACCCGCGACTGGCCCGAGGCATCCAGATGACGGCGGGCGCGGGCCAGTGCCGGAATGGTCGGCACGGAAATGTGGTCGCGCAGGATGGCCGGCGCAGCCCCCGTGCCACCGCCGCGACCGTCTAGGATGACGTAATCCACCCCGATCTCGAAGGCCGCGTCCAGGTCGCGCTCGATATGCTGAGCCGAGAGCTTGACGCCGACCGGAACGCCGCCGGTTTCCTCACGCACCATGGCCGCGAAGTCCCTGAAGCCGGCCGGCGAGTCCCATTCCGGGAAACAGGCCGGCGATACGGCTGGCCGGCCTTCCGGCAAGCCGCGCACGCGGGCGATCTTGCCGCATACCTTCTCGCCCGGCAGGTGGCCGCCAACGCCAGTCTTGGCCGCCTGCCCCAGCTTGAAATGGAAGGCCTGCACGCGCCCCAACAATGCGCGTGAGAATCCGAATCGCGCCGAGGCCAGTTCATAGAGATAACGTGAATTCTCCGCCTGCTCCTCGGGCAGCATCCCGCCCTCGCCGGAGCAAATGGCCGTGCCCGCCCGCTCGGCGCCCCGCGCCAGCGCCACCTTGGCTTCCTCGGAGAGCGCGCCAAAGCTCATGTCCGACACCAGAAGCGGAATGTCCAGCCGCAGCGGTCGCCGCGCGGCCGGGCCAATCGTCACCGCTGCATCCACCGGCTCGTCGTCCAACAACGGCATTCGATGCAGCTGAGCGGTCACGAACTGGATGTCGTCCCACGCCGGCAACGCCTGGCGCGGCACGCCCATCGCGGCCATCGGGCCGTGCCGGCCGGTGCGCTCCAGTCCGTGCGCGGCAAGCTGCTGGATGAAGCCGACGTGCGGCTCCTCCTCGGTTCCATGCACGTCCGCATACAACCCCTGGTAGCGCTCGCGCGCATAGGGCTGGGGATGGGCGCGGGCCCAGTCCGCGATCTCGTCGGCATCCACCCACACCCGGCCATCCTCGATCCAGGCCCGGAAACGGTGCAGGGCCTCGCTGTTGTTGTATTCGCTCACGCCGGTGTCCAGCCGGTAGTCCCAGTTGTGCAACGGGCAAACCAGGTTTCGACCCGAAACGCGGGCATCGCACATCAGCGCCCCACGATGCTGGCAGCGCCCGTAGAAAACGCGCACCTGATCGTCGAAGCGAACTACCACCAGATCCACCTCGCCAACCAGCGCATAGGCGGGGCGACGATCGCCCAGTCGTTCCCATTCGGCCACTGCCGTCGGATTCATGTCCCTCCCTCCTTTTCGTCCGTGGCGCCCTCGCCGCCGCCAAGAAACGGGTAGACGCCTGGGCAGCCGGTGAACGGCAGCGCCAGCATCCACGCCAGACCGCCCGGCTCGCGCATCTGGTATTGCGCCAGGCCAATGGTTATGCCCTCGTGGCCGGCCTTCGGCGCGGCGCGATAGGTGTCGAACAGGCGATCCCAGATCGAGAGGTTGAAGCCGTAGTTGCTGTTCGTTTCCTCGCGCAGCACCGAATGGTGGACGCGGTGCATGTCCGGCGTTACCACCAACAGGCGCAGCGTCGCATCCAGCCATGCCGGAAGCCGCGCGTTGGCGTGGTTGAACATCGCCATGCCATTCAGAATCATCTCGAAAACCAGCACTGCCCCGACGGGCGCTCCCAGCAACGCCACCGCCGCCATCTTGATGCTCAGCGAAAGCAGGATTTCGATGGGGTGGAAGCGCAGCCCCGTGGTCACATCAATGTCCTGGTCGGCATGATGCACCATGTGCAGCCGCCACAGCACCGGCACGGCGTGAAACAGCACGTGCTGGGCATAGATCAGGCCATCCAGCGACACCACGGAAGCCCCGAACGCCACCCAGGGCGGCGCATCCAGCCAGTGGAACAGGCCGAAACCGCGCGCCTCGGCCCAGGCCGCCGCCCCCAGCGCCCCGCCGGGAATCAGCAGCCGCGCCAGCATCGCGTCCAGAGCAACGATACCCAGGTTAGCCGGCCACCGCCGAAGCCCGAAGCGCAACCGCCGTCGCGGCCACAGCGACTGCCACAGCGCCATCATCGCCAGAACCGTCAGGCTCGCCGCCAGCCGCATCCACGCATCCTGCGTCATGATTTCATCGCACCTCCACGTCATCCCGCCGGATGCGCGCCAGCGACCGCCGGAACCGCGCCCAATCCCACTGCCGCCCCGGATCCCACTTGCGACCGGGCGCGACATCGCTGTGCCCGACGATGCGCCCCGGCCCGATGGCCGGAAAGCGCCGCATCAACGCCCGGCACAGGCGGGCGCACTCGCGGTATTGCGCATCGGTGAAGGGTCGCCGTTCGTCGCCAATCATTTCAATGCCGATGGCGAAATCATTGCAGCGCGCGCGACCCTCCCACGCGGACTCGCCGGCATGCCAAGCGCGCATCCCGACGGGGACGAACTGCGTTATAACTCCATTCCTGTCCACCACGAAATGCGCCGACACGCGCAGACCCTCCAGCTCCGCCAGCGCCGGATGCCGGCCGCAATCCAGGCGACCGCAGAAGAGATCGGCCACGCAATCCAGCTCGAACTCGCCGGGCGGCAGGCTGATGGCGTGCAGCACGATCAAGTCCACCGCCACGCCCGTGGGGCGCTCGTCACAGTGGGGAGAGGGCATCCATCGCATGCCCGCATCATGCGGCGAGAATACGGCCCGATGCAAGGGCGACCCGGCGCGGCACACCCAGGCCGCATTGCGCTGGAAGGCCGGGCGGCTATGCTTGTGGAATGAGCGGCATGGAAATCTGGAGCAGCGGAGCGGCCTTCGCGGCCGTGCACAGCGGGCTGGCCAGCCGTCCCTGCAAGCGCTGGGCCGCGGCGCGCGGCATCTCGCCGCAGGCCTGGCGGCTGGGCTATTCGGTGCTGGCCGTCTTCCTGACCTTTCTGTGGCTGACCTGGGTTCGCGGCCTGCCGAATGCGCCGGCCTGGCATGTGCATGGTGCGGGCGCGGCCGCGCTCATCGTTCTTCAATCCATCGGCGTGGGCATCGTGGCGCTGTCGCTGAAGGCTATTGACGTGCCGGCCTTCCTCGGCCTGCGTCCCGATGCCCATCCGGACACCGATTTCGTGGAGCGCGGCATCTACCGCCACATGCGCCATCCGATGTACACCGGCGTGATGCTGGCGCTGGCGGCCAGCCCGGTGCAAACGGTGAACAGCCTGCACCTGCTTGGCGTGGTCAGCGCCTATTTCATCCTCGGCGCGCGGCTGGAGGAGCGGCGCATGCTGGCCGAGCACCCCGAATACGCCGACTACCAGCGGCGCGTGCCGGCCTTCATTCCCCGGCTGGCAGGCAAGCGCGGATGACGCGCACCAACGCATCCCGCGGGCTGGTGCTGGCGCTGGGCGGCGGCGGCGCGCGCGGCATCGCCCACATCGGCGTGCTGGAGGTGCTGGAGCGCGAACGCATTCCCGTCCGCGCCGTGGTCGGCACCAGCATCGGCGCCGAGATCGGCGCCTTCCTGGCCACGGGCACGCCGGTCATCCAGATGGAGAAGCTGGCCTCCGGCATGGACTGGATTTCCACCATGCGCCTGTTCACGCCGGACTTTGGCGAGGCGGGGCTTTCCACCGGCAAGGGCATCACCGAATACCTGTCGCCCTGGCTGGCCGGCAAGCGCATCGAGGATCTGCCGCTGGGCTTCGCCGCCGTCGCGGCCGACCTCAATACCGGCGAGGAAGTGGTCATTCAGAGCGGCGAGCTGCTGGACGCCGTGCGCGCCAGCATCTCGCTGCCGGGCCTGTTGACGCCGTTTCGCAAGAACGGGCACGTGCTGATTGACGGCGGCGTGGTCAATCCCGTGCCGTTCGACGTGGCGCGCTCGCTTTTCGGCGGCCCGGTGCTGGCCGTGCAGGCGCATCCCAGCGTCCGCCAGCACGTCCAGCACCGCGAGGAGGAACTGCCGGAATGGGAGCGCCGCCTGAACGAGCTCTTGACCCACCCGGTGCTGGACAAGGCGCCGCCGCAGATTCGCGCCTGGTTCGAGGGCCTGATGCGAGCCCGACGCGAGAACGGCGCCAACAACGGCGGTCGCAAGCGCGAACTCGGCATCAGCTCCATCCTGAACCAGACCCAGCTCATCACCGCCGACATGCTGATGAAGCTGCGCATGCGCCTCTCCCCGCCCGATCTCCTGCTCAAGCCGGACATTCACGACATCGGCATGCTGGAGTTCTACCGCGCCCGGGACGCCATCGCGGCCGGCCGGCGCGCGGCCGAATCGCACCTGGCGGACATCCGCCGGCTTTATTCCTGACGCTCGTGAGGCCATACTCAAAGCCATGAACCAGGCAAGCGCCGACAGGGAACGCAACGCGCGCCTGATGCGCCTGGCCACCCGCGCCTCGATGCTCACGGCCATCGTGCTCATCGTCGCCAAGCTGGCGGCCTGGCTATGGACGGACTCGGTCAGCATCCTCGCCACGCTGATGGACTCGGTGCTGGACGCGGCCGCCTCGCTGGTGAACCTGCTGGCCGTGCGCCATGCCCTGGAGCCGGCCGACCGCGAGCACCGGTTCGGCCACGGCAAGGCCGAGGCGCTGGCCGGGCTGGGCCAAGCCACGTTCATCGCCGGCTCGGCGGGCTTTTTGATGCTGGAGGCGATCAACCGTTTGCTGCATCCCCAGCCCGTGGGCGTGATTGGCGTCGGCATCGGCGTGATGGCCTTCGCCATCGCCGCCACCCTGGCCCTGCTGGCCATCCAGCGCCATGTCGTGAGCGTCACCGGCTCCACCGCCATCAAGGCCGACCGCCTGCACTACACCACGGACGTACTGGTCAACGGCAGCGTCATCGCGGCGCTGCTGCTCTCGGCCCATGGCTGGCCGGGCTTCGACAGCCTGTTCGCGCTGCTCATCGGCCTCTACATCCTGCGCAATGCCTGGCAGATCGCGCACGAGTCCATCCAGCACCTGATGGATCGCGAGCTGCCGGACGAGGAGCGCCAGCGCATCCGCGACATCGTGCTGTCACACAAGCACGTGCGCGGCATGCACGACCTGCGCACCCGCCGCGCCGGCACGACCACCTTCATCCAGCTGCACCTGGAGCTCGACGACGACCTGACGCTGATGCGGGCGCACGCCATCTCCGACGCCGTCGAGGCGCGCATCCGCAAGGCCTATCCCGACTCCGAAATCATCATCCACGAAGACCCGGCCAGCCTGATGGAACCGAAGCCGGACTTCGCCGAGGAATAACCTCGGTGGAACGCTTGATGGAACGCTCCTTGCACTGGCTCGTTCTCTTGGGCGGGCTGGCGGCGGCCGGCGGCGCCGCCCAGGCGGAAACCGCCGCCATCGAGGTGTTCCACCTGCCGCTGGACGAAGCGGCCCGCGCCGCGCGCACGCAACTTTCCGGCGCGGGGGTGGTGACCACGCTGCCGTCGCGGAAGCTGCTCATCCTCAAGGACGACGCAGCCCACATCCGACAGGCCCGGCAGTTGTTGCGCCGTCTGGATGCGCCGGCGGCGCAACTCGTCGCCGAAGCCGAGGTGCTCGAATTCAGCGACGAATCAGGCGCGGGGCTGGCCGTGGCCGCCCGCCTGCCCGGCGGCTGGGCGCGCGTGAACCTGGCCGCCGGCCGCGAAACCGCGCGCCACCGGCGACGCCTGCGGCTGCACATCACGGCCGGGCGCCCGGCCCGCATCGAGGCCGGCACGATTCACGCCATCCAGGCCCCGGTACGCGAGCTGATGCATCGCCACGGTTGGGCGGACAGCCCCGATTTCTCGCTCATCCCTGTCACCGCCGGCTTCGATATCGTCGCCCGGCTGGTGGACGAACGCCACGCCCGCGTCCGGATTCACCCCTGGTTCGCGCGCGCCCGTCGCCAGGCCAGCGCCGCCGGGCGCATCGAAATTCTGCCCGACCTGGGCGCGACCGATGCCCCGCGCACGCCGCCCGAAGCGCGCGCCGGCATGCGCCTGAACCTGAATCCGAACGAGGAAGCGAAGACCGAGCGCATCACCATCGCCGAGGCCGACACGGAGTTGATCGTGCCGCTGGATGAAACCATCGCCCTCGCGGCCACGAGCGAGGCGGCGCGGGTGGTGGCCGACGCCCTGCTCGCCCACGGGGCCAGCATCGGTCGGCGCACGCTGGTGATGCAGTTCAGGATTTCACGGGGGACGACCAACGGGCGGCACTGAACGCGCCGGGCCCTAGCCCAAGCATCCAGCGCCCGATCAGCGCTTGAGGCGATACCACTTCGCCATGCGGCTCTTCCAGAAGGCGCGGTATTCCTCGTCTGTCACCTCGCCGTCCTGGTTCGCGTCCATCGCCCGGTAGCGCGCCTCGGCGCGCTTCTGCACCATGGCCATGTATTCCTCGAACGACACGCCTCCGGACGCGTCCGCATCCAGTGCCATGAAGCGGGCCACGATGCGATCCGTCGGCGTCTGCTCGCCGGAGCCCGGCGTTTCGGCCGTCGCGGGCGCGGGCTTCTCCGCCGGAGCAGCCGGCAGCCCGGCCTCTCCCTCGGCGCGGGCCATCGCGCTTCCCAGCGCCAGCATCACCGCCATCCACAGCATCTTCCGAATCATGGCTCCTCTCCTTGCCTGGCCGCGCGGCTTTCCAAGCCGGACGCGCCCCGGCAGCATACGGACGCGAGGCCAAAACGGCAACGTCGCGCCCGCCGCCGGGCGGAAGGGGAGGCAGGCATGCAGGCATATCTGGAGCTGATGCGTCACGTGCGCGATCATGGCGTCGTCCGCGACGATCGCACCGGCACCGGCACGCGCTCGGTCTTCGGCTGGCAGATGCGCTTCGACCTTGCGGCGGGATTCCCGCTGGTCACCACCAAGAAGATCCACGTCAAGTCGGTCATCCATGAACTGCTGTGGTTCCTCAAGGGCGAGACAAACATCCGCTACCTGCGCGACCACGGCGTGAGCATCTGGGATGAATGGGCCACCGAGGACGGCGAACTGGGGCCGATCTACGGCTACCAGTGGCGTTCGTGGCCCGCGCCCGACGGCCGCCACATCGACCAGATCCGCGAAGTCATCGAGCAGATTCGCGCGCGGCCGCATTCCCGCCGGCTCATCGTCTCGGCCTGGAACGTCGCCGACCTGCCGGACGAGTCCGTCTCGCCGCAGGACAACGTGCGCGCCGGCCGCATGGCGCTCGCGCCATGCCACGCCTTCTTCCAGTTCTACGTCGCCCGCGGGCGGCTGTCCTGCCAGCTCTACCAGCGCAGCGCCGACATCTTCCTCGGGGTGCCGTTCAACATCGCCTCCTACGCCCTGCTGACGATGATGACGGCGCAGGTCTGCGGCCTGGCGCCGGGCGAGTTCATCCACACCTTGGGCGACGCCCACCTCTACCTGAACCACATGCAACAGGTGGACGAGCAACTGGAGCGCGAGCCGTATCCGCTGCCAACGATGCGGCTCAACCCGGAGGTGCGGGACATCCTGGATTTCCGCTACGAGGACTTCACGCTGGAGAACTACCAGCACCATCCGGCCATCCGCGCGCCCATCGCCGTCTGACATGCCCGCCACGGCTCCCCTGGCCGCCGTGCGGCCGCTGCACTGGACGCTGCTGGCCATCTATGCCGCGGCGATGGCATGGTCGGCCTGGCATCCGAAAGACGGCCTGACATGGTTCCTGGAAGTCTTCCCGGCCATCGTCGGCCTCGTCGTCGTGCTGGTCACCTGGCGACGCTTTCCGCTCACCGACCTGACCTGCATCCTGATCCTGATTCACGCCATCATCCTGATGATCGGCGGCCACTACACCTACGCCGAGATGCCGCTGTTCAACTGGCTGCGGGACACCTTCGACCTCGCCCGCAACGATTACGACCGCGTCGGCCACGTGGCGCAGGGTTTCGTTCCGGCCATCGTCGCGCGCGAGATCCTGCTGCGCGTCACCTGCCTGAAGCCGGGCCGGATGCTATTTTTTTTGGTTACCTGCGTGTGCCTGGCCATCAGCGCCTTCTACGAGCTCATCGAGTGGTGGGTGGCCCTGGCCAGCGGCGAGAAGGCGACAGCGTTCCTGGCCACCCAGGGCGATCCCTGGGACACGCAGTGGGACATGTTCCTGGCGCTGGTTTCGGCCATGGTTTCACAATTGCTGCTGGCGCGCATCCACGACCGCCAGCTTGCCCCATATATTCACCGACCCTAAGGTAGAACCCATGACACGCATTCCCGCTTCATCCCCCACGGCCGCACGCGCCTTCGACATGGTTCAATCCCTCCAGCAACGCTTCGCCCAAAGGCTGGAGCGCCTTGCCAGCGAGCTGGACATGGCGCAGAGCTTCGCGCCCGTGGAATGGCTGCGCGACGGCGGCCGCCACGGAGGCGGCCTGCGGCTGGAAACGGCCGACGGCCCGATGCTCGGGCGCGGCTCCATCAACGTCTCGCAGGTTCACTACGACGACGAACCCGCCCGCCGCCTGGGCTCGGCCAACGCGCTCTCCACCATCATGCACCCGGCGCATCCCCGCGCGCCCTCGGTGCACATCCACATCAGCTGGACAGAGCCGAAATCCGGCGCCGGCTACTGGCGCATCATGGCCGACCTCAACCCGGCCATCGAGCATCCGCCGGCCACGGCCCGCTTCATGGCCGAGCTTCGCCGCGCCGCGGCCGCGTGGTTCGAGCGCGCCCGCGAGCAGGGCGACCGCTACTTCTACATTCCGGCGCTGGGCCGGCATCGCGGCGTGGCGCACTTCTACCTGGAAGGCCATCACACGGACGACCCGGAGGCCGATGCGGCGCTCGCCCGGCGCGTGGGCGAGACGGCCATCGACACCTACGTGGACATCCTGGATGCATCGCTCCGGCGCGCGCCGACGGCCACGGCGGCGGACGAGGCGGCGCAGCTGGCCTACCACACGCTCTACTTCTTCCAGGTGCTGACGCTGGATCGCGGCACTACGACAGGGCTGCTCGTGCATGACCAGAACGACATCGGCATTCTGGGCTCGCTGCCGCCGCGCGTGGATCGTACCCTGCTGGCTTCGTGGCTGGACCGGATGCTGCCGCCGCAGGATGCGCTGCTGGAGTCCCTGCTGGCGGCGCTGCCGGATGCGGATGTCTGCACCGTGGATGCCGACGCCAAGCGGCGGCTGGCGAAGGCGGTGCGGGCGCATTACCGGGCGCATCCCGAGGCGCTGGACA
>JALVTX010000293.1 GCA_027035825.1 Mariprofundaceae bacterium | reverse complement strand
GAAATCTCCTGCTCGCGCCGCTCGCTGTTGGCCGGGCCGCGCATCAGTTGCAGGTAGTCGATGACCACCAGGTTCAGCCGCTTCTCCCGCCGCAGGATGCGACGGCAGCGGGCGCGCACGTTCAGCACGGTCAGCCCCGGCGTGTCGTCGATGAACACTGGCGTCTGGGCCATGCGCCCCACCGCGTGCGCCATGTTTTGCCAGTCCTCGCGCAGGAAACGCCCGCTGCGCATGCGGGACATGTCCACCAGCGCCTCGGAGGCCAGAAGACGCATCACCAGTTGTTTGGCGGGCATCTCCAGCGAGAAAATCACCACCCCGCCCGGATCGGGCGCGTGCAGCGCCGCGTGCATGGCCATGTTCAGGGCCAGGGCCGTCTTGCCCATCGAGGGACGCGCCGCGATGATGACCAGATCGCCTCGTTGCAGGCCGGACGTCATCTCGTCCAGCTTCTTGAAGCCGGTTGGAATGCCATGCATGGCGCCCGGGTTCTCGTACCGATGCAGCAGCTCCTTGTACAGGCCGGTCAGCACCTCGCCCACTTGATGATGCTCGCCCGCGCTGGCATCGAAATCGTTGAGCAGGTTGAAGATGCGGCTTTCAGCTTCGTCCAGGTGTTCCCGGATTTCCCGGTCGCCATCCTCGTAGGCCCGGCGGATGATCTCGGAACAGACCTGGATCAATCGACGCAGCATGGCCTTGGCGCGGACGATGCCGGCGTAGTGGCGGATGTTCTTCGCCGTCGGCACGGCGCCAACCAGTTCGGCCAGATACGCCTCGCCGCCCACGCGATCGAGGCCGTTGGAGCCGGCCAGCGCCTCCTTCAGGGTCACGCCGTCCACGGGCTTGTCCTTGCGGGCCAGCTCCAGCATGGCCTGGAAGATGAGCTGGTGACGCTGGAAATAGAAGTCCTCGGGCTGGAGCCGCCCTTCCAGGTCCAGCAGCGCCTCCGGGTCCAGCATCAGCCCGCCCAGCAGGGCCTGCTCGGCCGCCATCGAGCAGGGCGACTGCAACTCTCTCGATCCTGTTTGGTCGTTTCCTGACATGGCGCACCTCCCGCCGCCATGCTCCGGGCTAATGCGTCATCCGGCGTCGCACAGAATGCGGCGACCGACCGGGAAATCGGTCAAGTCGGGGAGATTGGCGGCCCGCTCAATATCACGTTCCGCTCGTTCGCATGCTCATCGCCCAAATCCAGCAAGGGATCAGTCAACGCACCCACAACTGGCCGGCAAGCCAATCAGTGCGCCAGCCGGGACAAGTCAAATGTCGTAACGCATACCTCACGCTGGATGGGGCGCTCCGTCGTCGCAATCGCCGTAATGACGAACCATGCGCCGCGCGATGCGCGCCATTTCCTCGCGGATGGACGCCGGCGCCAGCACCTCCACCTGGTCGCCGAAGCCAAGCAGCCACCAGCGCAGCTCGGACGAGTCCACGACCGTGGCCGTGAGCAGCATCCGGCCGTCCGGCTGCTCCTCCAGCCTCTGGTCATCGGACAGCGGCCGCTCTGCCAGGTGAAACTCCGCCTCGGGCGCGAACAGCGCCTTGAGCTCGATCTCGCTGTCCAGCGCGAAGTGCAGCTCGCCCGCCGCGATGTAGGCATCGAGGTCGAAGCCTTCCAGCGCCGTGGCCGGCGCATCGAGCATCCGGGCATCCCGCATGCGGTGCAGCACCAAGAGCCGGATGTCCGGGTAATCCCACATCGAGCAGACGAGATAGAGCACGCCATCTTTCAGAACCAGGCCCAGCGGGTTGATCTCGTATTCCTTCTCGCCTTCGGCCGAGCGTGGCGCGTACCGCACCCACGCCCGCCGGTTCATCAGCAAGGCCTCGTAGATCGCGTCGCGCACGTCCTCTCTGATGTCGGGCGATTGAAGCCTCGGCCCACGCGGAATCACGCGCACCTTGTCCCGCCAGCTTGGCGCGCCCCGCTCGCTCTTCAGTTCGTCCAACACATGCCGGGCCAGCTTCAAGTGCGGCGCAAGTTGCGCCAGCGTCGCCGTCGGCAACACCCGCTCCAGGTGCTTGCCCGCCATCCAGAACGCCAGCGCCATGTGCGAGTCCATGCCGGGGATGTCCAGCACGTCGGCATCCTTCATCCACGACCAGCCGTAGGGCTTGCTGCGCTCGTCGCAGACCAGCGGGTAGATGCTCGACAGGCGCATGAGATCGCGCTGGATCGTGCGCTGCGTGGTCGCAAAACCCTCGTCGGCCAAGCGCAGCTTGATCTCGCTGGTGGATATCTTGGCCGGCTGGCGCGGGATCATCCGCAGCATCTGCCATTGCCGCATCAGGGTGTCGCTCACGCCGAATCCCCGACGCGCATCACGAAAGCGCAATCCCCAGCCGGTGGGCCACCTCGTGGTAGGCCTCGGAGAGCCCGCCGAGATCGCGGCGGAACACGTCCTTATCCAGCTTGCGACCGCTCCCGGCGTCCCACAGGCGGCAGCCATCGGGCGTGATTTCATCGCCCAGAAGGATTTCTCCGCCAGCGGAGCGACCAAACTCCAGCTTGAAATCAATCAAGCGGATGCCGCGCGGCTCCAGCAACTCGCGCAGCACGGCATTCACCTTGCGGGCAGTCTCCCGCATGAAGGCAATCTCCCCCGCCCTGGCCCAGCCAAAGATTTCCGCGTGCTCGGCATTGATCATCGGGTCATGCAACTCGTCGGACTTGTAGAACAGCTCGGTCAGCGGCCGCGGCAATTCCAGCCCCTCTTCCAGCCCCAGCCGCTTGCAGATGGAGCCCGCCGCCACGTTGCGCACCACCACCTCGACCGGGATCATGTCCAGCCGCCGCACGCGCATCTCCCGCGGCCCCTCGCGCCGGACGAAATGCGTGGCCACGCCCGCCTCGTGCAGGCGCTCGAAGAAATACGTCGAGATGGCGCAGTTTAGCTCGCCCTTGCCAGCGATGACGTCGTGCTTCTCGCCGTCGAACGCCGTGGCATCGTCCTTGAACACCTGAATCAGCTCGCCCTCGGTTTCGCTGGCGAACAGCTGCTTGCCCTTCCCCTCGTACAGCAACGCTCCCTTCATCGGCCGCTCCTTGCATGTTGTCGCAAAGTCGCGGAGCTTACGCACCGGGCCGCATGCAAACAAGGAGGCTGTTGATGGGAAAGAAACAGGATATTTCGCTTGCCGAGGCGCATCCGCTGTTCCAGACCTTGCCCGAGGAAGCGCGGCATCGGCTGGCAGCCTGCGCCGAGCGCATCACGCTAACGCCCGGCGAGATGCTGATCCGGGAAGACGAGTTCAATCATCACCTCTACCTGCTGCTTTCGGGCACGGCCAAGGTGGTCATGAACGGCACCGAGGTCACGAAAATCGGCGCCGGCGACATCGCGGGCGAAATCTCCGCCTCGGGGCTGAGCACGCCCATTGCCAGCGTCATCGCCGACACGGCGCTGACCGCCCTGGCCTTCCCCATCGAGGCAGTCAACGACGCGGCGCTGGCGCACCCGGAGTTTGCCGACAAGCTGCGCGAAATCGGCATGGGACGGGTCAGCGGCTGATTCCCGCTGTCCTGGTTCAGACAGATGTGAGACATTGAGGGCAAGAGGGAGGGCCTCCATTCTTGGGGTTGAAAGACCACGAGAGAAAGGAGGCCCTGATGCGGATTATAGGGATGCCTGGGGCGATTTGT
>JALVTX010000292.1 GCA_027035825.1 Mariprofundaceae bacterium | reverse complement strand
GCGGCAGCTCTGGGTGGCCTCGCCGTGGTCGGGGCAGGTGGGGCGCGATTCCGTGCATGTGATGCCGGACGGCATGCTGGAGTGGACGGCGCGCGACGCGGACTGGCTGTGCGCGACGTTGAACGATCTGCTGGCCGGGGAAGGGATGCGGCTGCTGCGCGCGGAACGCGGCGCGGCTCTGCTGCTGGCCTGCCGCGAGCCGCTGGATGCGTATCCTGCGGACTTCGCGGCCGTGGCCGGTGCTCGCCTGCCCGACCGTCACCCGCCGGGACAGGATGGCGGACGCCTGATGCGGCTCTTGGCCGAAATCCAGATGCTGTTGCACGGGAGTTCGATGCGCGGGGATGGACTCCAACGCGAGGGGCGGCCGCCCGTGCATGGGCTGTGGCTCTGGGGCGCCAGCCCCTGGCCCGCGCCAGCGCCAGCGCGGAACGTCACCGTGCGCGGCCATCACCCCTTCCTGCCGGCGGATGAGGCGGCGGGGCTGGTCGTCACCGATGCCGAGCGGACGCGCGAGGCGTTGAGCGATGCGCCGCCGCCCTCCGCCGTGGTGCTGGCAGGGGCGGGCCACGCCGTGCTGCTGGATGGCTGGCGGCCAGGCTGGATGAGCGGCCGGTGGCGGCCGAAGCGAACGCGGCCGGAAGGGGAGCTGATGCGCCGGCTGGTGGATCGCGCATGACGGAGCCACGTCCGGCGGGCCTGCCGGAGCGGGAGACGCTGCGCGGTCAGCGGCTGGCCTGGCGAAACGGGCCCTTGATGGCCGATGATCCGCGCGCGGCGTGGGATGGCCTGCTGGCCGCGCGCGGCCTGAGCGAGGCCGATCCGTTCTTTGCGCCGCGCCTGGCCGATTTGCCCGATCCCTTCGGCATGCGGGATATGGAGCGCGCGGCCAAGCGGCTGGCCGCCGCCATCGAGGATGGCGAGCCCGTTCACGTGTTCGGCGATTTCGATTGCGACGGCGTCTGCGGCGCGGCCATCCTGGTGGAGGCGCTGACGGCGGCCGGCGCGCGCGTGAGTTGCTCGATCCCGCACCGGGCCGACGATGGCCACGGCATTGGCGAGGCGGAGGTGCGCCGCGCGGCGGCCGGGGGCGTGCGCCTGGGGCTGAGCGTGGATACGGGCACCACCTGCTTTACGGCCTGTGAAGCGGCGCGGGCGGGAGGCATGGACCTGATCGTCACCGATCACCATTTGCCGGACGCATCCGGCCTGCCGTCGGCCCATGCGCTGCTCAACCCGGCGCGCGAGGATTGCGGTTTCGCCGGTCGCCAGCTGTGCGGCACGGGGGTGGCCTTCTTCCTGCTGATGGCGACGTGGAAGACGCTGGGCGAGCGCTCCCGCCGGCCGGCCTTCGACCTGCGCCGGCTGCTCGACCGCGTGGCCGTGGCCACGGTGGCGGACGTGATGGATCTGGTGGACGTGAACCGGATCCTGGTCGCGCACGGGCTGCGGATGCTGAATGCCAACCCCTCGCCCGGCATGGGGGCCCTGCTCGGCCTTTCGCGCGCGCGCGGCCCGGTGACGGTGGAAACCATCGGCTTCCAGATCGCGCCGCGCATCAACGCCGCCGGCCGCATGGCGCATGGCGATGCGGCGCTCGGGCTGCTGCTGGCGAAGGATGAAGCCGAGGCCGCGCCGCTGGCCGCCGAGCTGGATGCGGCCAATCGCGAGCGGCGGCAGGTGGAGGCGCGCGTGTTCAAGGAGGCCGAGGCGCGGCTGGCCGGGGCCCCGGTGCTCGCGGCCTACGATGCCGGCTGGCATCCCGGCGTGGTGGGGCTGGCGGCGGGGCGGCTGGCGCGGCGGCATGGCCGGCCGGCCGCGGTCGGGTTCGAGGCGCCCGACGGGACGGTGCGCGTGTCGTTGCGGGGGCGGCCGGGTTTCCACGTCGGGCGGCTGCTGGATGCCTGCGCCGCGCACCTGGACGGCCATGGCGGCCATGCGGGCGCCGGCGGCGGCACGGTGCGTGCCGGGCGCTGGGAGGCCTTCGTGGCCGATTTCGGCGCGGCGGTGGAGGCGCAAGCCAGGCATGTCGCCGCGCCCTGGCGGCTGGTGGACGGAGTGCTGGGGCTGGGCGCGCTGCACCCTGGACTGGCTGCGCGATTGCAACGCTTCGAGCCGACTGGCCAGGGCAATCCGCCGTGTTGCTGGCTGCTGGCGGAAGGCGTCATTGCCGCGCGGCGGGAGATGAAGGGCGGCGTGGTGCGGCTGGACGTGGAGGGAGACGGCGGCGGCGCGCGCGCGGTGGTCTTTCAGGCCGGGTGGGCGGATGCGCTGCGGCCGGGCGCGCGCGCCCGGCTCATCGGCCGTTTGGAGCCGGACGACTGGCGCGGCGGAGGAGCGGTGCAGTTCGTGGTCGAGGATGCACTACTGGAGAGCGAAAGGGCTTCGCCATGATTCCGCCTCGCGGCGTTATCGCTTGCTCGCGTGCGGCGGCAGGCACGCCACGCGCGCGCTGCCTTGCGAGGTCGAAATCATGACGAAGCCGGCATGGCCTTGAGCGGCATGCCAGACAGGCGTGAACAATCCGGACTAAATACCGTCGGCGAAGCGCACCGTTTCGCCCGAGAACACCGGCGTGGTCAGGTATTTCTCGCCGCCGTCGGGAAAGATCATCACGATGCGGCCGGGTTGGCCGGCCGCGGCCAGGCGTTCGGCCACCATCAGACCCGCCGCCAGCGCGCAGCCGCAGGACTGGCCGGCGAGGATGCCTTCCTCGCGCGCCAGCCGCTGCGTGAGTTCGTAGGCCGTTTCCGTGGCCACCGCGATCTTCTCGTCGTGCACCGATTCGTCGTAGATGCCCGGCACGATGCTGGAGGCGATGTGCTTCAGGCCCTCGATGCCGTGGAAGGGCGAATCGGGCTCGGCGGCGACGACGCGCACCCGCCGGTTCATCCGCTTCAGGTAACGGCCCGTGCCCACCAGCGTGCCCGTGGTGCCCAGGGCGGCGACGAAGTGAGTGACGCCGCCCTCGGTGTCGCGCCAGATTTCCGGGCCGGTGGTGGTTTCGTGCGCCTTGGGGTTGGCCGGGTTGTTGTATTGATCCGGCTTGAAGTAGCGGTCGGGATCGGCCTCGAAGATTTCGCGCGCCTTGAGGATGGCGCCGTCGGAGCCCTCCAGCGGATCGGAGAAGATGAGCTCGGCGCCAAAGGCGCGGCAGATGCGCTTGCGCTCGTCGGAGACGTTGCCCGGCATGACCAGCCGCACGCGGTAGCCCAGCGCCGCGCCGATCATCGCCAGCGCGATGCCGGTGTTGCCGCTGGTGGAGTCGAGGATGATCTTGTCCGGTGTCAGCAGGCCGCGCTCGATGCCGTCGCGCACCATCATCAGCGCTGGCCGATCCTTGACCGAGCCGCCGGGATTGAAGCGCTCCAGCTTGGCCTCCAGCACGATGTTTTCCGGCAGGTGCGCGGGGATGCGTTGCAACCGTGCCAGCGGAGTGTTGCCGATGAGATCGAGAATATTCAAATACACACCAAGTAAACGTTATTTATAGAAAACACATCAACCAATCGTGAATCATGCGCCTTCGTTATTCGCCTGCCAAGCCCCGCGCGGATGGCGCTGGCGCATCGGTTTGCACGCCGCGCCAGATGAAATCGCTCGCGTGCAGCAAGCTATCACGGAGCATCCGGGGCTGCACGCCGGCCTGGCGCAGCCCGGCCAGCGTGGTGGAGGCATGGCGCTTGGCCAGCCG
>JALVTX010000291.1 GCA_027035825.1 Mariprofundaceae bacterium | reverse complement strand
TCCTCGAAACCGCCCCAGTGCACCTCGCGAATGCCCAGAATGCGCGCCGACGCCTCCTGCTCGGCCCGGCGCACCGCGCCGTCGCCCCCGCGGCCGCCATCGGTGGCCACGAACAGATGAATCTCGGCGCCCTGCCCGGCATAGACGGCCAGCGTGCCGGCGCAGCCGATTTCCATGTCGTCCGGGTGCGGCGCGAAGGCCAGTATCCTGCTCATTGCTCCATGCCTCCCATGTCGCGAACCAGCGTCCGCGCATCATCGCCCGTGTTGAACAACAAATCCAGCACCGACAGGTGGGAGACGAACGGCCCATGCAGCTGCGGGTAGCGCGGCGCTTCCACCGCCTGAAAATACAGCGCCAGCCCGGCCGCCTCGAACGCCTCGCGGCGCAGGTAGTTCCGCCCCTCGCGCCCGGAGAGGTAGGCATCGCCGCCGGCGGCGCGGGTCAGCGCCACCAGCCGCGCCGTCGGGTCGCTCTCATCCACGCCCATCTCCGAGGCCAGGTAAAGCCGCGCCGCACAGCCCAGCCACGCCCCCACCAGGCGGATGAGCGCCACGTTCAGCGCTGCCAGCATTTCGTGCTCCTCATGCAGAACCGCGCGCAGCTCCGGCCAGTAGCGCCGGAAATGCGGGGCCTTCGCATAGGCCTGCTCCACCGTCGCGCACAGCTTGCGTCGCCAGTTGCCGCCCGCCACGGTCACCTCGCGGATGGTCTGCGGAAAGCGATAGTGCACCGGCACGGTGATCCAGCATGCGCCTTGCGCCGTCTTGATGCGGTTGCGGTTCTGCCACTCGTTCTTCTCGAACTGCACCGTGTCCAGCAGCACCATGGCGTCGGCGATCATCCACTTGTGGAAGAAGCCGGGCCAGGGCAGGAAGTTCGGCTGATGAATGGCGACCAGCTTCATCCCGGCACCCGCACCAGGAATGGATTGGCCTCCATGCGGATTGCATGCTGCATGGGGATGCGCACGCGGATCACATGCGCGCCCGGCGGCAGCTGCAAACTCATGTCCAGCGGCGCATCCAGGCCCAGCGCGGGCCGCGCGGCCACCCGGCCGTCCACCACGATCTCGGCCCGAAAACGCCTCGGCCCCGGGCCGCCCGCCGGCCGTTCGGCAAGGGCGGCATGCAGGCGCACCTGCCCTCCCGCCAGCAGCGACGCGCCGGGCAGCCCGCGATGCCCGCGCCCGTCCTCCAGCCACAGGGCAGCCAGCCTCAGGTTCCGATCCTTGGGCAATCGCCAGGCCGCCATCCGCCCCTTTCGCAACGCCTCCAGCACGGCCGCCGGCGTGCGCGCGCCGTTTGCCGTCCAGACGTCCATCGCATGATTGCCCAGGTATTCGCCCGCCTCGCCCTGGCCGTGGAAATCGCCCGCGGCCACGGCCCACACGGGCTTCGGGTACGCCCCGGCCATGAAATTCATCATGAAGCGATCCCAGCGCCCGCCCGGCTCGCAGTTGTCATCCGAGTCGCCATAGATGGCGGCGAAGGCGTCCGCCATTTCCGCCGGCTTCGCCGGGTGGAACACCCGCGCATTGTAGGGAGGCGTCTCCAAACGCACGCCCATCGGGCCTGGTCGCACGCCGGAATGCGTGCCCGGATGCGCCCAGGCCACGAACAGTCCCTGCTCGTGCGCGGCGCGGATGAACGCCGCATCGGCATCCACCCTGGGGCGCATCAGCCACGAGGCGAGGAAGGCCACCAGCGACGCCGTCAGCAGCAGGGCCACGCCGCGCTTGCGCCGCCTGAGCAGCATCACCAGCACGCTGCCGGTCAGAAGCAGCCAGAACGCCATCGAGAACCGGAACGGCCCGCGAATGTTGGCCAGACGGTAGCTGGGCAGCGCCTCCACCTGGGCCGGGCGTTCCAATCCCAGGGCGATGATATGGCGCTCGGCGTCATGCAGCGTCAGGTTATGGAAGGGGATGCCGCTCCAGCGGTAGCCGGGCATGGACTCCGTGCCCGCCATCAACGTCATCTCCGGATGCGCCCGGCGCGCGCGCGCCAGATCATCGAAAAAGGCCTTCAGGCCCGTCCGCTGGAGCGACGGATGCGACATCGTCCAGCCCAGCCATTGTGGCACGGGCGAAAGCCCCAACCGAATGTCGAAACGGTCATGCTCGCCAAAGGCCAGCACGTCCACGCCGCGCTGCCGGGCCAGCGCGATCAAAGTCTCGAAATCATGCCTGCCATCCGAGTGCGTGCTGCGCACATCCATCACCATGCGGAGCGGCATCTCCGCGGGCGTCTCCGACCGGGCGCCCGCCGGGGGCCCGGCCCAAGCATCCCGGCCCGGGCCCGCGGCCGCCACCGGCAGTCCGGCGAACAGGCTGGCAACCAGTCCAGCAAACAAGAAGAAGCAACGCGCCGCCTCGCGCATCATCCAGCCAGCTCCGCATACAAGGCCTCCAGCGCCGCGTTCATGGTCTCCAGCGAGAACGCCTCGGCGCGGGCGCGCGCCGCCCTGGCCGCATCGCGCTCCATCCAGGCCAGCAAGGCATCGGCGGCGGCCTCCGTGTCATCGGCATCCACCACCGCGCCGCAATCCGGCGTCACCACCTCGGCGAGACCGCAGACATCGGCCACCACGCACGGCAGGCCCGCGGCCAGCGCCTCCACCGCCGCGCGCCCCATGCCCTCGTTGCGCGAGAACAGCGCGAAGCATCGCGCCGTCGCCAGGTAGGGCGCGGGGTCGCGCCAGCCGGCGAAATGCACCGCTCCCGCAATGCCCAGCTCGCGCGCCAGCCGCTCCAGCGCCGGGCGCTCCTCGCCCTCGCCGACGATGGCCAGCCGCGCGCCGGGCTCCCCCTTGCACGATCGTTTCTCGCACAGCCGCGCCCAAGCCCTGAGCAGCCGATCCATGCCCTTCACCGGAACCAGGCGGCCAACGCTGACCGCATCCCACCCATCCGCATCCCGATCGCCGAGACTTGCGCGCCAGGCATCCACTGCCCGCGCCACCGCGCGCACGTCCACGCCGCTGGGAATCACGCGCCATTGTTCGGGGCTTCCCACGCCCAGCCGCAGGGAATCCTCGCGCTCGGCGCGGGTCAACGCCACCAGCGCATCCGCGCGCCGCGCCAGCCAACGCTCGATGGCCAGGAACAGCCGCGTCTTCAGCGGCCCGAAATAGCCGTGGAAGATGTGCCCATGCGGCGTGTGCACCACCGCCCACGCCCGCCCCCAAGCCGCCAGGCGGCCCACGGCGCCGGCCTTGGAGGTGTGCGTATGCACGATGTCAAAACCCTCCGCCACGAGACGAACGACCTCCCGCCAGGCCATGAAATCGTGCATGCCCGGCGCGCGCTTCAGGTGCGGCACGAGGCGCAGCCGCCCGCCCGCCTCGCGAAAGCGCGCCAGCCGCTCATCCAGCTGCGCCTGCTCGGCTTCCGTCATCGCCGATTCCGCGCCCGGCCCGTGCGCCAGGCACACCGCATGCCCGGCCCGTTGCTGGGCCGTGGCCGACAGCAGCGTGTTCACGGCCGAGCCGCCGCCATCCAGCCGCGTAATCAGGTGCAGGATTCTCAACCGGCCACCCGCGCCACCGCCCGCAGCAGCAGCTCGTCGTGCCGGGCCCAGTCGAACTCGCGCCGCACCAGCGCGTGCAGGCGTCGCGCACGCGCCGCGTGATCCTCGCGCCGCAGCAGCAGCTCGCGTGTCGCGCACGCCAGCGCATCCGGGCTGATGGCCTCGGCCACCACGTTGTCGGGGCTGGCGCCGGCCACCTCGGGGTTGGCGCCGGCCGGCGTGGCAACCACCGGCAGCCCCCGCTCGTTGGCTTCCACCGTCACCAGCCCGAACCCCTCCAGCGCGCGCGTCGGCAGCATGAAGGCATCGGCCGCGTCCATGCGCCGCTTCACCTCCTCCTCGGGCAGGAAACCGGGAAACTCCACGATGTCGTCCACCTTCAGCTGCCGCGCCAGCCATTCCAGCCCCTCGCGCAGCGGCCCCTCGCCCATCACGCACCAGCGCAGCTCCGGCATGTCGTGACGCAGGATGGCCGCCGCCTGCACCAGCATGTCCAGCCCCTGCCGGGGCACCAGGTTGCGCAGAGAGACGACGACCGGCCCCTCCCAGCCCAGCTCCCGCCGGGCTTCGGCGCGCGCAGCCTCGCTCGCCAGCGGCCGCGCCTCCACGCCGGCCCAGGCGACATCCACCGGCCGCGTCACGTTCGGGAAGGCCTCGACAAGCCTGCGGCGCGTGTAATCGCTGAGGACGAAGAGCCGCCGCGCCGAGGCATAGAGCGCGCCCTCGACGCGCCGCATGCCGGCCCCAACCAGGCGATGCTTCCATCCCCAGTCCAGGCCATGCCGGGTGGCGTATTCCTCGTAGGCGAAGGCGTAGCAGACCTGCAATCGCGGCAGGTCGCAGCCGGCGCGCCGCAGCGCCCACATCGCGAACGGCTGCTCGGCCACGACCACGTCGAACGCGCCGCGATGCGCCCGCCACCAGGCCCGCGCGCCGCGCATCAGCTCCCACAGGCCGCGCGGGCCCCGATCGCCGGAAAACGGCAGGCGATGTTCGGTGGCGCCGCCGGCCACGTTGACCGTCAGCGGCGCATCCGGCCGCGGCTGGCGCGACAATACGGTGACCTCGTGCGCCGACGCCAGCGCCCGCACATGCCGATCCAGCATTCGCTCGGCCCCGCCCAGCACGCGCTCGGCCGATACGTCCGCCACCAGCAGCACCCGCATCAAAACCTCCAGTCGCGGGCGCGCATCCACGCATCCATCAGCAGCATCCCCCACAGAATGTCCGAGCGATCCTCGCCCGCCTCGTGCCGCGCCCATTCACGCCGCACGTATTCCGGCCGCAGCAGGCCGCCCAGCGGCGCGCCCTCGGTCAGGCTTCGCACATCCGTCGCCAGCGGGCCGCGCAGCCAGTGCTTGACCGGCGCCATGAACCCCTGCTTGGGCCGATCCACCACCTCCGGCGGCAGACGGCGCCTGGCCACCGCCTTCAACAGCCGTTTCAGTCCCTCGCGCCAGGGCGCGCCGCCCACCTTGAACGCGGCCGGCAAGCCAAGCGCCCAGTCAGCCAACTCGCGGTCGAGGAACGGCGCGCGCAGCTCCAGCGCGTGCGCCATGCTCATCCGGTCACCCACGGCCAGCAAGTCATCCGGCAGGTAGGTCACCCGATCCCAGGCCATCGACCCGTTCACCGGCCCCATGCGCGCCAGGAGGCCCGAAAGACCGCCCTCATCCTCGGCCCATGCCCGCCATCCATCCTCCGGCGCATCGTCCGGCTCGGGGAGCGTGAACATCTCCCCCCAGCCGGCATCCGTCGTCCGCGTCCATTGCAGCCAAGCCGCCTCGATCGACCGATCCAGCCCCTCAAGGAAGCGCCGGGCCCGCCCGCGCACGTTGCGGCTGTCCGCCGCATCGCCCATGCCTTTCAGAAGCCGGAGCAACAGCCCCCGGCCCGGCAACCGGCGCAGGCGCGCATGCCACGCCATGCCCAGGTAGCGCGGATAGCCGCCGAAGAGCTCGTCACCGCCCACGCCCGAAAGCGCCACGTCCACGTGCGCCTTGGCCGCGCGGGCAATCAGCCAGGTCGGCAGCGCCGCCGAGTTGGTCACCGGCTGGTCGAAATCGCGCGCCAGCGCCTCCAGCGCCTCGCGCGCCTCCGCCCGCACCTCCAGCACCTGGTGCTCGCTGCCGATGTGACGGGCCACGCGCCCGGCCCAGCCGCTCTCGTCATAATCCGGCGCGCCGTCGGCAAAGCGCACCGAGAACGTGTGCAGGCGCGCATCCGACTGGCGGGCCAGCGATTCGGCGATGAGCGAGGAATCCACGCCGCCGGAAAGGAACACCCCGAGCGGCCGGTCCGCCACCATGCGGCGGATGAAGACCGCATCCAGCCGCGCGCCCAGCTCCGCTTCCGCCTCGCGCCACGAAGGCGCTGGAGCATCCCCTTGGCCGGGCAGGCCAGCATACCGGCGCGGCGCGGGCGTCTCCCCGGGGCGCATCACCAGCATGCAACCCGGCGGCAGTTGCCGCGCCTCCCGATACATCGTGCGCGGGGCCCCCAACCGCATCGTGGTCAGAATCTCGCGCACCGCGCCCGCATCGGGCGTGAGCCGCCAGTCGCCGGCCTCGAAGGCGGCGAGCGTGGAAGCAAACCCCGCGCGCCCGTCCTGGACGCAGACGAACAACGGCTTCTCCCCGAAGGGATCGCGCGCGGCCAGCAAACGCTCGTTTTCCGCATCCCACAACACGATGGCGAACATCCCATTCAGGCGTTCGAACATTGTCTCACCATCACGCAGATACAGGTGCGGCAGCACCTCGGTGTCGGTGTCCGAATGAAAGCGTACGCCATCCGCCTCCAGCTCATGGCGCAGTTCGCGGTAGTTGTAGATGCAGCCATTGAACACCACGGTGACGCCATCCACCGTCATCGGCTGGCGGCCGCGCGCATCCGGCCCGATGATGGACAGGCGATGGTGAATGGCCGCGAAGCGTCCGTCGTCCACGCTCCCTCGGTCATCCGGCCCACGCGCCGCCACTCTGGCTGCCATGCGCGCAAGCTCTCCCCGGCCATGACGCCCCAGGATGGCGACGAAGCCGCACATCAGGCCGCCCCGCCCACGTCCATCAGCGCCTCCATGTCCTCGATATGCGCGCGCCAGCCCTCGGGCGCCCGCATCCCTGCCACCCAGGCCAGCCCCCGCTCGCGCCAGCGGGCGCGCTCGTCCGCATCCAGCATGACGCGCATCGCCTCGCGCCAAGCGGGCGCATCATGCGGCGGGCAGGACATGGCCGCGTCGCCCGTGGTCTCGCGCAGCACCGGTATGTCGGACACCACCGCCGGCGCGCCGCAGGCCATTGCCTCCAGCGGCGGGTAGCCGAACCCTTCCGCTGTGGACGGCAACAATAGCGCCACGGCCCCGCGATACAGCCCCACCAGTTCGTCATCCGTCACCGGGCCCTGGAACGTCACCCGGCCGGCCGTTTCCGCATCAAGCCGGGCCTGAAACGGCGCGGCATCGCGCACGCCGACGCACACCAGGCGCGCCGCGACACCCCGAATGGCATCGAGCAACACGTCCAGATTCTTGTGCGGCAGGCCGTTGCCGACGAACAGGAAATACGGGGAACCCTTCGTCGCGTCCTCCTCGCCCGGCGTGAACCGGGCGTCAATGGCCGGAAAGCGCACCAGGCCATGGGGCGCGCGCGCCAGCGACTCGCATGCCTTGCGGGATGCTCGCGAATCGAACCACGTCAGCGACGCCTGACGCAGCGCGCGCCGCAGGCGGGCCCGGCCGGCCAGGACGCGCAGCCGGTTGCCGCGATAGGCCGGGTGCGTAAGGTAGAGCACGTCGTGCACCGTGTGGATGGCCGGGCAAGGCAGCCGTCGCCACGGCAGCTTGGGGTAGGGGCTGAGGAACAGGTCGAATCCACGCGCAAGCCGTGGCCAGGACAACTCCGGCACATGGGGCAGATACAGCACCTCCACCCGCCCCCGCAGCGACCCGGGCAAGGCGCAGTCCTTGCGCATGGCCACGGTGAAACGCCATTCCGGATGCCGATGCCTGGCCGCATCCAGCAGGCCCTCCAGAAACCGGCCGATGCCGGTTCTGCTCCCGGCCACGAACTCGCGGCCATCCACCAGAATGTGCGGCTTTCTTGAAGCGATCATGCCTTGCCGTCCTTGTCGTCCTCGGAACGATGCGCCGTCAGCAGCATGGCTTCCGTGCCCAGATGACCGGACAGGCGATACCCCAGCCGCGCCAGGGCATCGATCACGCGCTTGGCGGGCTCCACCATGGCGCGATCCGGCTCAATGGCGCGCACCGCGAACCCTGCCTGCTCCACCGCCCGCCGCAAGCTTGCAGGCGTGAAATGGGACAGGTGAATCTCCTTCGTGTGCAACGAGAACAGGGGATAGGCGCGCCCGCGCGCCAGTCGGTAGAACAGGCGCATCAGGTGGTTGTGACGATTCGGCACCGCGATCATCAGCACGCCGCCGGGCCGCAGCGCCGCATGCATCGCCGCCAGCGCCGCAAAGGGCCTGCGCATGTGTTCCAGGCTGTGCCAAGCCACCACCACGTCGAAGGTTCCGGCCGGCCAATCCATCTCCTCGATCTCGCCCTGGCGAATGTCGGCGCCGGGCACGCGGCGGCGCAAGTTGGCCGCGGCGGCATCCGAAAACTCCGTCGCCGCCGTCTCGAATCCCGCCCCCGCCGCCAGTTCCAGGAAATCCCCATCGCCGGCGCCCACCTCCAGCAAGCGTCCGGAAGGACAGGCCTCCCTGACCCGGCGCAGCCGCCACGCCCACATCCGCCGGCGCGCGGCGACATCCTCGTTCCTCCACGGTTCGTAGTAAGCCTCGCCATAAGCCCGGGCCAGCCGTTCGCGGCTCGGCAGCGGATGCACGAAGCCATAATCGCATACCGGGCAGGCCAGCACCCGGTAGGGCGGCTCGCTCGCCTCCAGCTCCCGGAAGTCTTCTCCATGCCCGCACAGCGGGCACGCCAGTCCGCTCATCCCGTCACCTGCCGGTAGATCTCGCATATCCGTTCCACATGCCGCTCAATCGTGAACGCCCGGGCCCGCCGCCGGCCCTCCTCGCCCATTCGCGCCCGCAGCGCATCGTCACCCAGGAGCCTCAGCACGGCTTGGGCCATCGCATCCGCATCGCCCGGCGCGATGAGCAGCCCCTGGACGCCATCCTCCACCACCTCCGGCACGCCGCCGACCGCAAACGCCACCGGCGGCACGCCCGCGGCCATCGCCTCCACCAGCACGCGACCGAAGGATTCATAATCGGATGGCAGCAGCAGCACGTCAGCGTTTGCATACCAGCGCGCCAGCTCGGCCTGACCCACACCGCCGATCCAGTGGACGCGATCCGCACAGTTCATGCCGTCCTGCCGGCGGCCCAGCTCGGCCCGCCAGTCCGCATCGTCCACCTCGCCGATGAGCACGAGGTGCGCATCCGGGTGCTGCCGGGCAACCCGTTCGAAGACTTGCAATGCGATGTCGTGCCGTTTCAGCCGCGAAATGCGCGCCACCATCAGGAGCAACCGCCCGGCCCCGAACGGCCTGGATGCCTCTGGCGCTCTTTGTTCAACGAATCCCAAGTCCAGCCCATTGTAAACCGCCCATACCGGCGTCCGCGACCAGCGCCCAAAGCGACTCGCCGTGGCCTGACTGTTGGCGATCACCCCTCGCGACAGACGCGCCAGCAGGCTATCCAGCTTCGGATCCGGGCGATTGACCCGGCAATGAAACAGCATCGGAATCCCGCCCATGCGCCCGGCCATGCCGGCATAGAAGGCCGCGCGGGAATTGTTCGCATGCAGGATGTCCGGTCGAATCCCGCGCAGCAGGCCGCGCCAGCGCCAGAGCGCCCCCGGCGCGCGCCAGCCAATCGGCGGCATCGGAGCGACATGCCACTCAACCCCTTCCTGCTCCGCCCGCCGCGTGAGCTCGCCCCCCCCCGGCGCCAAGAGCACCGGCTCAACGTCATCCGGCAGATGCGTCATCAGGTCAAACAACGAATATTCGCCGCCGCCGACGAAACCCTCGTGGGAGGTGACATAGGCCACCCGCATCAGTCTCTTCCCGCCGCCAATGCCGCCAGACGGCCGACATCGGCCGCCACATCCATCGTCAACCGCACCAGCGGCGCAAGCAAAATGGCCGCCTTCGGAATCCGTTCCTCGCCCCATGCCCAGCGCAGCCGCCACCATGTCGCGGCCGCCACCGCCGCCGGCAGCAGCAACGGCAGCCACCACCCGATCCAGGGCGCCAGCGCCGCGAGCGCCGCCAGCTTCAGCAAGAGCGAGGATCGCAGGACGAAGGCACCAAATCCCGCCGGCGCCAGGCCCGCCCGCCACAGCGCCACCTCGGCCCGGCCACGCCGCGCGAACCAGCGCCAGATGGCCGCCAGCGAACCGCGAGCCGCATGCTCCACCACGGCATCGGGCACATACGCCAGCCGCCCGCGCGCCGCCACGCGCTTGGCCAGCAGGTAATCCTCCCCGCCCAGCCGGGCTGCCTCGTCGAATCCACCCGCCGCCAGCACGGCCTGCTTGCGGTAGGCCGCGTTCAGCGTCGAGACCTCCGCCGTATCCTCCATCTGGCCTTTGGCCCGATGCATGCGCGCAACGCCACCGCCCGGGAAACCCAGCAGGCTTTCGGCCCAACCCAAGGCATTCGTTCCCTCCGGCACGCGCACGCCCCCCTGCGCGCCAAGCACGGCATCGTCTTCCAGAAGCGGCGCCAGCAAGCGCAGCAGCCAGTCCGGCCCGACGCGGCAATCATCGTCCACGAACACGACCAGCGCATGACGGGCATGCTCCAGGGCCAGATTCCGCGCGTATGCAATACCCAAGTTGCGCACCGGGTGCGGCACGTAATCCACGCCCTCCGGCGCGCGCGGCGCATCCGTCTCCTCCACGACCACGATCTGCACCTCACCGTCGTAGTCCTGCCGCCGCAGATCGGCCAGCAGGTCGTCCAGCATCTCGCGCCGGTCACGCGTGCAAACGAGAATGGAAACGGGCGTCAGCACGTCCACGCACCCGGCCGGCTTCCGCGCAGCCGTCCCCAGGTCAACGCGGCGGACTTGACCACGAACAGCACGCCCAGCCAGAGACTCTCGCCCACCCCAACGCTTGCGCCAACCTGCCTCGCCCGCCGGCGCAGAAAACGCGCCAGCCATCCAATGTAAATCGGAATCAACGCCAATGCCCAAGGCTGGAAAGCGGAAACAAACAACACCAGGATCACCTTCTTTTCGGCGGAAACGGCATTGCACCAGCATGTCCGCGGAGCCGGCCAATGCACCGCGCCCCACACGGGGAGTTCCACATGCAGGCCAGGCTGGCCATGACGTTCCAGCAACAGCGCATGCGCCCTTCCGTACTGCGCCATCTTGCGGCACATGCCGCCCACGCCGCTCGCATGCAGATGCCGCACGCGAACGCATGGCGCATAGAGGAGCGCCCCGCCCGACGCATACAAACGGGCGCAAAAATCCATGTCCTCTCCGGCCGTCGTCAGGCTTTCGTCGAAACCGTCAACGGCCATGAACGCCTCGCGGCGCACCCACAGATTGGCGGCCGGAAATCCCCGCATGCCCGTCGGGCCCGGGTTTCGAACCACGCGCTCTTCCGTTTCCATCCCCAATGTCGTCAGGCCAAGCAGCTTCGCGGCGGCATCGCCTTCCCACGCGCCCGCAGCGGGCCCGGCCAGCGCCGCCACGTCCCGGCGCGCTTGCAGCAGGGCCAAGCCTTGCTCCAGCCAATCCGGCTCTGGAACGCAATCGCTATCCGTAAAGGCGATGATGGCGGCTTCGGTCTGGCGCACGGCCGCGTTGCGCGCGGCGGCCGCGCCGCGCCGGCTCACATCCACGCGACGCAACGGCAATGCGCGCGCCCGAATCCAGTCGTCCACGATGCGCGGCGATGCATCCCGGGAGCCGTTGTCCGCGACAATGACCTCGTCTGCTGGGCACGTCTGGGCGGCCAGCCCTTCCAGACACCGCGCCAACGTCGCCTCGGCGTTCAGGCAGGGCACCACGATGCACACCCTTGGCGAGGGTTCACCCGTCAATGCAAGGCTCCACGCTTTTCTTCGGGCTGCTGCCGCATCAAGGCCGCCGCATCGGCCTGAGAGTAAACGCGCCACAAACCATAAAGGTGGCGCAACGCATCGCCCGCCATTCCCCGCACGCGCACGGGGATCGAATCCAGCTCGGCCAACATCTCGTCCAGGTCATAGCCCATGAGCGACAGACGTTCGCGCCCGATCCAGCGCAAATATCGTCTTGCCCAAGACTGGCGGAACGGATTGTCAAAGGATTGCCGCCATTTGGTCAGCGGTTCGCTCGCCAGCGCATCGTATGCCTTGACGCCCGTCGGATCTTGCATGCTTCCACGCAAGTCAACCGCGGCGAATTGACGCCAATCCACATCCTCTGCTGGAATGTCCAGATACTCAAACAGTCTGGCCATCTCCGCTTCCGGCGAACAAAGCAAATCCTCGTACCGCAGCTTGAGCATGGCGTCATGGTTGGCTTCATGACAGGCGACCAGCTCCGAAAGACCGAGATACAACTCATGAAACCGCCGGTAGAGATACCATTTCCCGTCGGCAAAGGTTTCCATCAACGAAGCGGCCACCGCCAGCGGGTTTCGGGTCAGCCATACGAACCGCCCTTCCGGAAACATCTCCATCACCTGGCGGCATATCAAACTGTAGGCAGGGGTTTTATCAAGAAAATAGCGCGCATTTTCGTCGGCGGCCTCGGCATACAAATCCAGCGCCAGCGCCTTGAGCCGATCCTGCAACGCCCGCCGCCCTCCCGGCAATCCATCCGCGAACTCCATCACAGCGCGTATCGCCAGCTCATGGCCATACACGGAGAAGGTTCGCGCATCATGTTCCAGCATATCCCATATCGGCAACAGCAACCAGGGCTCGGCCCGGGTGGAAATCAGCGGATGCGTCGCCAGCATGCGTTGCAACAGCGTGGAGCCGGAACGGGAAAGCGAAAACAGGAACAATGGTCGCACTCTGTTCATATTCCCCTTCCCTCGCGCGCTCATGCGCCGTTCCCCGTCCGCCGCTCCACGAAGCGGCAAGGTGCGGGAAAACGCTTTTCCCTCTCAATCATGCAACATCACCTCCCTCCCGGTGGCCGTCCGCTGGCGGATGGGCCGAGGCCGCTCGCGGCGCGGCTGGCAGGGAACCCCGTAAGCGATGCTCCAATCCGGAATATCCCTGGTCACCACGCTGCCAGCTCCGATGATGCACCCCTTTCCAATCGTCACCCCGGGCAGGATGGTGACATTGGCCCCGATCCAGCAGAACGGCCCGACGCGCACGGGCCGACATGCCAACTCGAATGTTTCGACGTCGTGGGTCGCCGTGAGAAACCTGACAAATCCGCCAATCAGACAACCCTCGCCGATCTCGATACGGGCGTGATTGTCGAAATAGGCCTGTCGCCCCACGAAGGTTTCCGGGCCGATGTGAATGCTCCCCTGGGTAGGAAGCGAAACGATGGCTCCCGAGGACACGAACACATCGCGTGAACACCGGAAACCGGAAAGCGACAATCCCTTCGCCTTCAGGGCCGCCAGCCGGGCGCCAGCGCCGGAAAAGCTCATGCCCGCATCCCAAAGCATGTCCAGCAACAGCCGCCAGGGCTTTTGCAGCCACAGGCTGAACAACAGAAAACGCAACGTCCTCATCTTTGCACCCACGCCTCCCTCAACCGGCACACATCCTCGCGAGTGAAGGCGCCGAGCGCCAGCGCGAACAGCGCGTAGCAACACGCGCCCAGGCCAAGGCAGACCATCGTTTGCCCAAGCGAAAGCGGCCGCACCGGCACAAGCGACATCGCTGCCATCGTCAGCCCCGCCGCCGTCATCGGTCGGAACCACTCCCGCGTCCAACGCGAGAGGGGAATATCCAGCTCGACGGAAACAGCCCGGAAAAAGATCGCGGACGCCGCCAGCACCACCAGCAACGTTGCCCAATACGCTCCGGCAAATCCATGAACGCTCACCAGCAGCGTGGACGCCGGAATGTTCGCCAGAATCACCACCACCGCGAAGCGCAAGACAAGCCGGTGCTTGCCCATGCCCAGCAACGAATCCACGAACGGCTGCTGAAGCGAAAGCAGAAGAAACACGCCCAACAGAACGCGACAGGCCATCAGCACTTGGGCGTCCGACCGCCCCAGCCACCAATGCAACAGGGAATCCCCATACAGAAAGATGAAGCCGGCCATGGGAAAGACCATCAAGCCAACATACCGGGAAGACAACCACATCAAGCCCAGTGCCCGCTCCCGCGCCTGCCCGCCGGCCAGCGCCGAAATTAGCGGCGCCAGCGCCGCCAGCATGAAACCAGGGAGAAACAGCAGCGCCCCGGCGAGCCGGGCCGCCAGTTCATACCACCCGGCGGCGGCCGCGCCAACCAGCAGGGCCAACACGAACTTGTCCACCTGGCCGAGAATGGAACTGGCCAGCCGGTTCAACTGCAACGGCACGGCGACATGCCACAGCTCGCGAATCGCCGCCGGCGAGGGGCGGGACAGCGTCAGGCGCAATGGCACCCGCCGCATCCACACGCCCCAAGCCGTGGCAATGAATCCCACGCTGCCCAGCACCATCCACCAGCCAAGCATCGTCAGATTTGCTTGATGGCTCAGTAGCCAGAGCGTTCCGAGGCTTTTCACCATCTGCCAGAACACATGCCAGGCCCGGAACGTGGCCAGCATCTGGTAGCCGACCAGCACGCCGCCAATGAGGCTGCCGGCCATCTGCATCGCCAGCACCACGAACATGAGCGCGAACAGACTTGAGGCCTGGGCATTCCAGGCCGGATCGCCCACCAGGCGCCCGGCCAGCCACGGAGACGCCAGCGCGCCCGCGACAGCCACAACGAGCGCCAGGGGGAATGCAGTCGCCAGATACGCATTCAGCGTGTCATTCAGCCGCGTGCGGTCGCCGCCCCCGGCATGCCTCGCCACCAGAATGCCCAGCGCCGACCCCAACCCGAAATCAACCAATGCGGACATGGCCAAAAGCCCCAGGGCCAGCGACCAAACGCCAAGCCCCACATCGCCCAGCTCCCGCCGAGCCGCGGCCAACACAAAAAAACCGAGCAGGAAATTGATGCCGGAGGTCGCCGCGGTCACCCCCGTATTGACCAGAAACCGCCGTGGAGACGTATCAGGCCGCAACGCCAGCAGCCTAGGGGCTGGTTTCCCACGCCACGCGCTGATCCAGGGCCCGGCCCAGCGTGAACTCGTCCATGTATTCCAGCTCACCGCCCTCGGGGACTCCGCGCGCGATGCGAGACACCTTCACGCCCGCGCCCTGATAGCGCCGGGCGATGAAATGCGCCGTCGCCTCGCCATCCACGGTGGCGCTGGTGGCCAGAATCAGCTCCCGCACGCCGCCATCGGCCACCCGCGCATCCAGCGCCGCGAGTCGCAGGTCGTCCGGCCCCACGCCATCCACCGGGCTCAACCGCCCGTGCAACACGTGATACAGGCCCGAGAAATGGCCGCTCCGCTCCAGCATCAGCACATCCACCGGCTGCTCCACCACGCAGATCACGCTCCGCTCGCGCCGGACGTTGTCGCACATCGAGCAATGCCCCTGCTCGGCAAAGCAGCCGCAACGCTCGCAAAAGCCCAGCGCGCGGTGCAAATCCACCAGCGCCGCCGCCATCTCCTCCACCTCGGACGCCGGCTTGCGCAACAGGCTCAGGCCAAGACGCAGCGCCGTCTTCGGCCCGATGCCGGGCAGGCCGGAAAGCGTTTCCACCACGCGCGCCAGCGGCGCGGGCATGCCGGGAAAACCATGCATCTCGTGCCGGAACCTTGACCTAGAGCGAGAAGCCCGGCGGCAGCGGCAAGCCCCCCATCGCCTGCTTCTGCTTTTCCTGCGTCAGCTCATCCAGCGCCCGCAGCGCAGCGTTCATGGCCGCGGCCACCAGGTCTTCCAGCAGATCCTTGTCCTGCTCCCGCCACAGCGCGGGGGCAATCTCCACGCGTCGCACCACGCGGTCGCCGCCCATCGTCACCCGCACCATGCCGCCGCCGGCCTCGCCGCTCACTTCGCTGGCCGCCAGCTCCTCCTGCATCTTCTTCAGGTTTTCCTGCATCTTGCGGGCCTGTTGCATCATCTTGCCGATGTTCCCGATATTCATGTCACGTCCTCCCGTGCGGATTCATCGCCGGACGTCCCCGGCGCATGCACGCGCTCCAGCCGCGCGTCAAAGTTCTCCATCAGCGCCTGCACGTGCGGGTCGGCCAGCGCATGCGCCTCCAGTTGCCGCTGGCGCGCGGCCGCCTCGCGCGCCCGCTTCTCCGAGAGGCTCTCGCCCGCCTCGCCGGCGCGTTCCGTCCCCTTCGGCTCCCAGAAGACCTCGCGCCCCAGCCATTCGGCGAAGGCCAGCCGATCGGCGGCTGAAATCGCGCGCTCCTGATGTGCATCCAGCGCCAGACGCACCCGTTCGCCGTATTCCAGCAAGGTGACGTGATCCAGCATCGCCGCCACGCCGGGCCGCACCTCGTGATAGGCCGCCACCGCCGCCTCCCATGTGGCGCAGGCCCGCCCGGGAGCGTCGCCGCCCTCCTCGGGAGGGAGCAATTCGGGCGCTTCCGGCGACGGCCCGGGCGCGGCGCTCTCCATCGGCTCGGGGCTTTCGACCGCCGCGGGCGCTCCAGCCGTTGCATCGCCGGCGGCAGGGCGCCGCGCGCCCGCGTTTGCCTCGTCATCCAGCGCCGGAACCTCGCGCGGCGGATTGATGGCGGAAAGGCCCGCCAGCCGCAGGAGCAGCATCTCCGCGCCCTGACGTTCGTCCACCAGCCCCATGTCGCGCAGGCCGCTCACCAGCACCTGGTAGCGCAGATCCAGCCCCTCGGCGTCCATCGCCCCCGCCCACGCCTCCAGCCAGCGCCGGCGCGCCTCCCCCGGCTCGTACTCAAGCAGCGAG
>JALVTX010000290.1 GCA_027035825.1 Mariprofundaceae bacterium | reverse complement strand
GTCCTCGATATCCATCCACTGGTCATCATCCAGGGCGTCGCCCGCCCGCCCCGGCATCAGCCGCGCCAACCCCTCGCGGCTGCGCGACAGGCCCTTCTTCAAGCGTGAAAACAGTGATGTCATGCGCCTTGCCTCCATTGGTGGAAGCCGAAGCCTAGCAGACACAAGGATGACGCGCCGGCATCAACCCTTCGCCCAGTCCCAAATTGCACCCACTAAATGTTGCCCAGCGTCCTCACCACGTCCTTCACCGGCGCCGGCAGGCCGGGTCGGCCGGCGATCCGGGCCAGGCGGGCCTGCAAGTCGCGCGCGGCACGCGCGGGCTCCCGGCCCTTCGCCTCGCGCAGCATCGCCGCATCGGCGGCCAGGCGCACGGCCTCGACGTTCGCGCACGTCGCCTTGCCCTCGCCAACGGCCTCCAGCAGATCGAACACCGCCTCGCCGGCATCGTGCAGCGCCACATGGCGTTGCATGTTCGCATCCATGGCCTGCCCCTGCTTCATCGACATGCCGCTCTCGCCCGGCTGCATGCCCATCATCTTGTGAATCGCGGCCATCTCCGGCCCGCCCATCGCGCGCCGGTTCATCACGGCCGCCGCGCGCACCAGCGCCTCGCGCTGTTTCCCGCCGCAGGCGGCGTTCGCGGCCATCAGCGCCGACTGCTTGATCATCACGCGAATGGCGTCGAGCTTCCCTTCCAGCGCGGTCGAACGCCCGTTCGAGCCCATATTCTGGCCCGAACAGGCGACCAGCAACGCCAGTACGCACGGCATCCATCGTTTCATGTCCTTCTCCCTGTCTGGTGAAACTATTGAACGAGCACGGCCCGCATCATGGCCGCCGCCACCGGCGTTGACCAGTCCCGCTCGCCGATGACGCGGGCGATGATGCGCCCGTCGCGGCCGATGAGGTAGCTCGTCGGCAGCGCCCGCACCGCGTAGCGGTTGCGCACTGCGCCATCGGGGTCGAGCACGCTCGGGAAACGCACGTTCCGCTCGCGCAGGAAGGCGCGCACCGCGTCGAGATTCCCCCGATCCACGTTGACGCCCAGCACCACCAGGCCATCGCGCCCGTAGGTCTCGGCAAGGCGCTGGATCTGCGGCATCTCGTGCCGGCAAGCCACGCACCACGTGGCCCAGAAATGCACGAGCACGACCTTGCCGCGCAGTTCGGCCAGCTGCATGCGGCCGCCATCCACGCGGGGCAGCAGAAAATCCGGCGCGGGCTTGTGCACCCGCGGCAGCTCGGCGCCGAAGGCCTCCAACGCATCGGCGACGGGCATGGCTGCCGATTCGGCTGGCGACGCGCTGGATGCCGCCGGGGCGAACCACGCCCCGGCCAGCACCACCACCGCCATCACGAGCCTAGCGCGCATGAGCCTTGAGATAGGCGGCGATCTGCCGCCATTCTTCCCTGGTCGGTTCCGGCACGCCGCGCTCGTGCATGCGGCTTCGCATCACGCCCAGCATGTGCCGCCAGTGCGGCCAGTCCAGCCGCTTGGGGTGCGGCAGCGCATGGCAGGCGCTGCAACGGGCCGCGAACAGCCGCGCGCCCGCCGAATCCGCGTCCGGCAGATCCATGCCCCAGGCCGGCCCGGCCGCCACCCACGCGACCGCCAGCATCCATCCCGTCTTTCGAATCTTCGTCATCATCATCATCATCATCGCCTCCTCAAAATCCGAGTTCCGCATCGGCCGGCCCCGCGGGATGCGTCAGGCCGCGGATGCTGCGCCCCGTGGGAATCTCCACGTACCAGGTGAACATCACCGCGAACCGGTCCTTGAGCTGCACGCCGTTCAGTCGTTGATAGACGGGCAACCTGACCGTGAGATCCAGGATGTGCAGCGGCGCGGGCTGCCACTGCACGCCCAGCGTGGCGGAGAGCTTCGTGCCACCGTAGTTGGCGGGATTCCACAGCGGCGTCATGTAGGGCGAGTTGGGATCGCCGTGGGTAGCGCGGCCGGAAAAGCCCGTGCGCACCTCGATCGCCTCACCGCGGATGCGCCCCTTGTGCTCGAAATTCAGCTGCGCCTGCCACAGGAAGTCGTAGCGAATCTGGTTCATCAGGTAGGCGTCCACGCGCCAGACGTCGCCCAAGCGGTAGCCACGCGAGTTGTCGTAGAGACGCCCGGTCCAAGTGCCGTCCACGCCCCACCACCAAGGCGAACTCGATCCCTGGTACAACAGCCCCAGGATGGGGTCCACCGTGCCAGAGCCAAGCTGCATGCCGTAGGGCAACAGCTCCTGCTGGCGAACGGCCAGGGGGTGCGTGGTGTTGCGCTCGCCGATGGAGCCGGTGGGCAGGTTCGCGCCGGCAAAGAGCGACGCCTCGCTGGTCGGAATCAACGGATCATCCGCATACAGTCGGTACTTGGTCATCAGCATCGTGTCGGCCACCCCGTGCGACTTCATCGTGTAGCCGGTCATGCCGGTCATCGTCTTCATCATGCTGGAAAAACGCATGTCCATCCGGTTGTCCTGGTACATGGCCATGACGCCGGCGAAGAAGTCGTCGGTGAACGAGTAGCCCAGCGCCAGGTTGAGCATGCTCATGTCCATGGACTCCGGCACGGCCATGAACTTGCCGGTGGGCTTGCCCATCATCACCGGCATGCCCAGCAGGCTCGCGCCATCCACGTTCGACGTGCCCGAACGCAGGCCCTTCATGCGCATGAACATCGGTTGAATCTTGAAGCGGAACTCGTGCGTCTCGGGCACGCCGCCCCCGGGAATGTTCATCGGCATGTTGCCGCCGCACTTGCCGCAGCACAGGCCGACATACGCATCCACCCGGCCGGGCAGCAACGCGGCCAGCGCCGCCACCGCCCAGGCGGATCGTTTCAGAAATCGTGGTTTCATTGCATTTCCTCCATGTTCGAATGTGATCTTCCGCGCACGCCAAGGGCCCAGCGCCCAGCGGGTGCGCCTGCCGCATGCGTTGAATGCACGCGCCAGTCCTGCGGACGCGCATGTCCGCCGCTCAAATCAAGCCAGTGGGAAGATCAGCCCCGTTTTGGAGGAGGAGAGGAAACCGGAACGAACATTCCGGCCAGTCGCGGCATCATCGCCGCAGGAGCAACGACGCCCGCCATCGCGGGCGAGAAGCCACCCCAGGACGCCACATGCGGCGCCAGCAGGTGCGGCAGGGAGTCCACGCTGTCGTGATGGCCGCAGCACTCGATGCGGCAATGGCGCATGGCCGCGGGCATCGCCGCCCTGGCATGGGCCTGGCGCCATCCATGCATGTGCTGGCCTGCCCGAGCGCCCATGCTTCCGCCCATGCCGACGCCCATCGCCGCCATTTCGGCCATCGTCATGTGGCACAGGGGGCAGACGGCGTTCGGATCGGCCGCCGCCTTGCACTCGGCCGCCGTCGGCGTGATGCCCACCGCCAGCAACGCCGTCATGACCAGAATCGCCCAAGCCCTGCGCATGGCCGCATCATGACGACGGCCGGCCGCGCCCGTCAAGCCTCGCCCGCTGCTTCGTCTGCTCCCTGTTCCGGGAGCCGCCCCACGGCCTCGCGCAAGGCGTCGAACACCGCATCGTCGAAGGCCACGAAATCCACTTCCTCGATGCCGCATCGGGGATGCTCGCGCAGGTAATCGCGCACCGCGTTCACCGCGATGCGCGCCGCCCGCCGGACGGGGAAACGATAAACGCCACAGGAAATGGCGGGAAAGGCCACCGTCCGCGCCCCGGCCTCGGCCGCCAGACGCAGGCTGTTGCGGTAGCAGGAGGCGAGCAGCGCATCCTCGCCGCGCTCCCCGCCATGCCAGACCGGGCCCACGGCATGAATCACCCACTTCGCCGGCAGGCGGTAGCCCCGGGTGATCCTCGCCTCGCCCGTGGGACAGCCGCCGAGCGTCCGGCATTCCTCCAGCAGCTCGGGGCCGGCGGCGCGGTGAATCGCGCCGTCCACGCCGCCCCCGCCCAAGAGACTCGTGTTCGCCGCGTTGACAATGGCGTCCACGTCCAGCTTCGTGATGTCGCCGCGCATCACCTTCAGTGCAGTCATTTCGCTTGCCCTCCGTCGTGATATGACCATTATAGCCGCACGGAGGTGCTGACGATGCGCGTGATTTCCCTTTCCCTGATGTCTCGTTCCCTGACCCTGGCCCTGGCGCTGGCCGGCATGCTGGCAGTCGCGGGCGCGGCCCATGCCGGCGAAACCGGCGTGGCGGCAAAAGCGCGGAACGGGGCGCGCAACGGACAACTGGAGACCATCCGCGCCAACGTGCAGCGGCTGTCGCCGCGCCTGCGCGTGGATGCCGTGCGCCCGCTGACGGAAATCCCGGGGCTGTATGAAGTCCGCGTCGGCAATCAGATATTCTATTCGGACGCCACGGGCGAGCACCTGATCTCCGGCCACATCTTCCGCACCGCCGATCACCGGGACATCACCGCCGCCCGGCTGGAGGACATCAACCGCGTGGACTGGAAGTCCCTGCCGCTGGCCGACGCCATCGTCTCCGGCGACCCAAAGGGCACGCCCGTCGCCGTGTTCACCGATCCCGAGTGTCCGTTCTGCAAGCGGCTGGAACAGGAGCTGCGGCGCGTGAAGGGGCTGAAGGTGTACACCTTCCTGTTCCCGCTGACGCAAATCCATCCGCGCGCGCGGGCCAAGGCCGAGGCCATCTGGTGCGCGAAAGACAGGCACAAGGCGATGCTGGACATCATGCTGAACGGCAAGTCCGTTCAGGACGTGGGCGCGCGCGCCTGCGCCACGCCCATTGACCGCAACCTGGCGCTGGGCGAGAAACTGGGCATCACCGGCACGCCCACCCTCATCGCCCATGACGGCCGCAAGCACGCCGGCGTGATGGGCGCCGCCGAGCTGGCCCGCTGGGCCGAGGGCGGCGGACGCTAACCAACCGAACCCCAAACCACCCAAGGAGAACCTTCATGCGCGAAGGCCGACGAGCGGACGAACTCCGCCCGGTGCACATTGACACCGGCTTCAACATCCATGCCGAGGGCTCGGCGCTGATTTCCTTCGGCCACACGCGGGTGCTCTGCACCGCCTCGGTCGAGGACAAGGTGCCGCCCTTCCTGCGCGGCGAGGGCAAGGGCTGGGTGACCGGCGAATACGGCATGCTGCCGCGCGCCACGCACACGCGCGGCAACCGCGAGGCCGCGCGTGGCAAGCAGGGCGGCCGCACGGTGGAAATCCAGCGCCTGATCGGCCGGGCGCTGCGCGCCGTGGTGGATCTGGAGAAGCTGGGCGAACGCCAGATCCAGCTCGATTGCGACGTGCTCCAGGCCGACGGCGGCACGCGCACCGCCGCCATCACCGGCGCCTGGGTGGCCATGCGCATCGCGGTCAATCGCCTGCTGGCCGAGGGCGCGCTGGAGGAAGACCCGGTGTTCGGCCAGGTGGCGGCCGTGAGCTGCGGCTTCGTGGACGGCGAGGCGCTGCTCGACCTCGAATACAGCGAGGATTCGCGCGCGCAGATGGACGCCAACTTCGTGATGACGCCCGACGGCGACATCATCGAGATACAGGCCACGGCCGAGGACCGGCCGATTCCGTGGTCATCGCTGGAAACGCTGAAAACGCTGGCCGAGGGCGGCGTGCGCGAACTTGCGCGCCTGCAACGGCAGGCCGTGGCCGAGACCGAATGAAGATCGTCATCGCCAGCCACAACCCGAAGAAGCGCTGGGAGATCGAGGCCATCCTCGGCGGCCTCGGCGTGGCCGTGCTGCCGGCCGAAAAAACCGCGTTCGTCGAGGTGGAGGAGGATGCGCCGGATTTCGCCGGAAACGCCCGCAAGAAGGCCGAGGCATTCCTCGCCGCGAATGGCGTCCCGGCCCTGGCCGACGATTCCGGTCTGTGCGTGGACGCGCTGGACGGCGCGCCGGGCGTGCGCTCAGCCCGCTTCGCCGGCGAGAACGCCAGCGATGTCGACAACAACGCCCTGTTGCTCGACCGCCTGCAAGGCGTCGCCAACCGGCGGGCGCGCTTCGTCTGCGCCATGCACCTGGCGCTGCCGGACGGCCGCGCCATCACCGCCGAGGGACGCGTGGAGGGGCGCATCCTGGAGGCTCCGGACGGCGGCGGAGGCTTCGGCTACGACCCGCTGTTCTTCTGCCCGGAGCTGGGCAAGAGCTTCGCCGCCGCCACGCCGGAGGAGAAGGCTGCGGTGTCCCACCGCGGGCGCGCCCTTCGGGCGCTGGCCGAGCGCCTCGCCGCCGTCCTTGGCTGACCGGGGGGCCGATACCGCCTTCGACCCCGGCTGCCGGGCCTGCCCGCGGCTGGCGGCCTTTCTGGACGAGGTGCGCGCGCGCCATCCCGGCTACCACTGCGCGCCGGTTCCCGCCTTTGGCGACCCGAATCCCCGGCTGCTCATCGTGGGACTCGCGCCCGGCATGCACGGCGCCAACCGCACCGGTCGGCCGTTCACCGGCGATTACGCCGGCATCCTGCTCTATCGAACATTGTTCGAACTTGGCCTGGCCAGCCGGCCCGCATCCGAATCCGCCGGCGATGGCCTGCGCCTGCACGGGGTGCGCATCACCAATGCCGTCAAGTGCCTGCCGCCGCGGAACAAGCCCACGGCCGGAGAGACCCGCGCCTGCAACGGCTATCTGGCGGCGGAAATCGCCGCCCTGCCCGAAGACTGCAACCTGCTGGCGCTGGGCCGCATCGCCCACGACGCGACGCTGCGCGCGCTGGGACTGCGACTGGCGGCCCACCCCTTCGCCCACGGCGCGGCGCACCCGCTGCCAAATGGCCGCACGCTGTTCGACTCCTATCATTGCTCGCGCTACAACACGCAGACCCGGCGGCTGACGCCGGAGATGTTCCGGCGGGCGCTGGCCCGCGCGGCCGGCGTCACAAATCCTGCGCCGCCGCCTTGAAGCGCTTCATCTGCGCATAGATCTTGGCCGGATAGCGGGCCCGCCCCAGCGATCCGTTGTAGGCCGCCAGCGCCCGCTTCAGGTCGCCATGAAAGCGATCCAGGTACATCCGCAGGATGGCGCATCCATAGCGGATGTTCGTCTCGATCTCGAACAGGTTGTCATCCGGGCTGCCCAGCTTCTCCTTCCAGAACGGCATCACCTGCATCAGCCCGCGCGCGCCGACGTTGCTGATGGCGTAGTGGTCGAACTGCGACTCGACGGCAATCACCGCCAGCACCAGCTCCGGCGACAGGTTGAAGCGCTGGCTGTAGATGTACACCCAACGGGCCACCGTCGCGGCCTCCTCGGGGTCGCGCACCCAGGGCTTGATGACTTCCTGGATGTCCTTCTCCCACACCGTCATCTCGAACGACCGGCCATCGTTCGCGGGCCTGGGCGGCGCCAGCATCTTGCGCAGCCTGGCCTGTTCCTCGGGCTGGATGTCCAGCGGCCCCACGCTCTTTTCGACCACCTTCATCGTCGTGGTGGTCTGCGCCAGCCGCTGCTTCTGCTCCGGCGTGCCGCTCAGCCACAACGGCAGCGTGAGCGCGAACCCGCCCATCAGAATGCCGGCCAGAATCGCCTTCGGCGGCATCCCCCTGAGCAGCCGGGAGAGTTCGCGCGCGTTCAGGAGAGCCTCCGCTCCCGCTCGGCGCGCGCGAAGGCCGCCACCTCGTCCAGCGGCACGTCCAGCTTCTCGCCGCCGCGCACGGCCACCTCCGCCACGCCCGCCGCCAGCCCGCGCTCGCCCAGCGCCACGCGCAACGGAATGCCCAGCAGCTCCGCGTCGCGGAACTTCACGCCCGGGCGCTCGTTGCGGTCGTCCCATAGCACGTCCAGCCCGGCTTCCTCCAGCGCCTCGCACAGCGCATGGCAGCGCGCCGCCACCTCCTCGCTCTTGCCCAGCTGCACCACCGTCACATGGAACGGCGCCAGGTGCATGGGCCAGATGATGCCGGCCTCATCGTGGCACTGCTCCACCACCGCCGCCACCAGCCGCGAGATGCCAATGCCATAGCAGCCCATCGTCGCCACCGTGCGCTCGCCCTTGTCGTTCTGGAACACCACGCCCATCGGCTCGGCGTACTGCCGCCCCAGTTCGAAGACGTGCCCCACCTCGATGCCCCGCGCCAGGCGAATCCCGCCGCCGCAGCGCGGGCAGGCGTCGCCCTCGCGCGCGGCTCTTACGTCCGCGTATTCAGCCGTCGGCACATCCCGCGCCATCGAGAGGCCCACGAGGTGCGCATCCACGCGGTTCGCGCCAGCCACCAGGCCCTCGGCGCCGCGCAGGCTTTCATCGGCGATCACGCGCGCCGTGAGCCCCACCGGGCCCACGAAGCCCGCCACGCCGCCGATGGACTCAATCTCGGCATCGGACGCCATCGCCACCTCGTCCGCGCCCAGAAAACGCGCCAGCTTCACCTCCTGCGCCTGGTCATCCCCGCGCACGCACACGGCCACCAGCTCGTCCTCGCCCTCGGCGCGCCGGGCGCGATACACCAGCGTCTTCACCAGCAGCGCCGGGGCCACGCCCAGCATCGCGGCCACGTCCTCCACGGCGCTGGCGCCGGGCGTGTCTGTCTCGGAAACCTCCGCCGCCGCGCCACTCGGGGCCTCGCGCCGCGCCTCGGCCATCTCCACGTTGGCGGCGTAGTCGCAGGCGCCGCACCAGGCAATCACGTCCTCGCCGGAATCCGCCAGCACATGGAACTCGTGCGAGCGCCGGCCGCCGATGCTGCCAGTGTCCGCCTCCACGGCGCGAAACCTGAGCCCCAGCCGGCGGAAGATGCGCATGTAGGTCTCGAACATGTTCGCGTACTCGCGCGCCAGGTCGTCGTCGCTGGCATGGAAGGAATAGGCGTCCTTCATGATGAACTCGCGGCCGCGCATCAGCCCGAACCGCGGCCGCACCTCATCGCGGAACTTCGCCTGAATCTGGTAGAGGTTCATCGGCAACTGCTTGTAGGAGCGCAGCTCGCGCCGCACCAGGTCGCAGACCACTTCCTCGTGCGTGGGGCCGAGGCAGGATTCGTGATCGTGCCGATCCACGAAGCGCAGCAGCTCGCGACCGTACTTCTCCCAGCGACCGGACTGCCGCCACAGCTCCGCCGGCTGCACCATTGGCATCAGGATTTCCTGCGCCCCGGCGCGGTTCATCTCCTCGCGCACCACCGTCTCGATGCGGCGCAGCACCCGCAGGCCCAGCGGCAGGAAATCGTAAACGCCCGACGTGACGCGGCGGATGAAGCCCGCGCGCAGCAGCAGCCGGTGGGACGCGACCTCGGCGTCGGCCGGGTCTTCCCGGAGCGTGGGGATGAACATCTGACTCATTCGCATGCGAGCAAGCCTACCTTGGCGGCCCCGCCGGCGTCCAACTCAGCGGGCGTCAAGCGCGCGCCACGCGGGATGCGTCCACGTGCCCGAAATCGCGAACCGCCGCGTTTGCGACGGCGGCAGGCCCAGCATGGCGGCAAGCCTCCGGTCATCCGCGCGCGCCGTGAGCTGGCCCGAAATCGGCCACGATGCGGGAAACGGCCCAATCGGCCGCGACTCGCCCGCGCCATGCAGCGCCAGCGCCGCGCCGCCATCCAGACGCCAATGCCATGGGCCTGTTCCGGCGCGATGCGCCTCGGCCCGGTAATCCCCGAGGGGGACTGTCGAGCCGCCCAGGCCCGCGCCAGCGCCCTGCCAGGTCAGCTCCAGCCGCCCATCGCGCGGCGCGCCATTTCCGGCCAGCGTCACATCGCCCGCCAGATGCAGCTCGCCCGCGAGCCCCGCCCCCGCGCCGCGCAACAGGGGGATCAGTTGCGACAGCATCGAGGCGGGCAGACGCCCGTCCAACCCGGTCAGCATCCACGCATTATGCTTGCGCGTCACGCGCGCGCCGATCCGGGCGTCCGCGACCGTCGCCGCCACATCGAAGGCCCATGCCGCCGATGTCAGCGCGCCGGGCCGCCAGCGCAGCCGCGCATCCACCAGCGGCAAGGACGGCAGCGGCCGGCCGTTCACGGCCATCAACCGCACGCCCCGAAGCCGCAACGCCAGCCCCTGGATGCGCGCATCCTCGATGGTCAGCGCAATCCCGGCGCGCGCCGCCGCCCGCTCGATGGTCTGCATCAGCCACGGGCCGGTTGGCCAGCGCAGGGCGATGAACGCCGCCAGCAGGATGAAAAAAATCAGGGCCAGCGCCCTGTTCGACAACGGCCCCGGCCGGAACACCCGCATTCAGCTACCCCGCACCACGAGGCGCGCGTGCACCCGCCCCGGCGCGCCCGCGCGCTGCACCCGCATCTCGACCAGCCCCACGCCCGCCTCGACCAGCCGTTGCACGAAGCGGGGGAGCGCCGGATACGGCATGTCGCGGAACGCCAGCATCAGGCTTCGCCCATCGCCGCCCGGCAGGGGCTGGATGCGCGTCAGGCGCTCGCGCACCCCGGCCTCGCGCGCCAGGCGCTCCACGGCGGAAAGCACATCCCCACCCGCCGCCTTGCGGCCGCCCCGGGCAACCAGCCGGGCCAGCCGCTCGGCCTCTTCGGCCTGTGCTTGCAGGGCGGGCAACTCCCGACGCAACCGCTGATTGGCGTCGTGCAGGGGCAGGAACACGCCGAACACCAGCATCACGGGCAACAGCAGCACTGCGCCCCCCATGATCACGCGACGCTCCCGCGCCTCCAGCGCCCGCCAGCGCGGCGCGACCCGTTCTGCCATGACCCCGCGCACACGCTCGCGCCACGCATCCGCCATCCGACCCAACCCCGCCATGCTCATGCCGGCCACTCCAGGCGAAAACCGACCTTGCCCCGGCCCAGGCGCGTATCCAGCAGCCGCACCTCCCGGCCCAGGGCGCGCGCCAGCGCCTCGCGGATGCGGTTCAGCGCCGCCAGATCCGCCGCCTCGCCGCTCATGCGCATCATGCCATCGCGCCAGTCCAGCTCCTCCAGCGTCCACGGCGTCCGTTCATACACCCGGGCCAGCGCCGCCGCCTGCCGCAGCCAGCTCGCGGCATCGCCACTGCCTTCATTGCCGGCCTCGCCGATGGACACGCCGGCCGCCCGCCGCAGTTGCGCCAGCGGCTCCACCGCCGGCTCGCCCGGCAAGGCGCGCGCGAAGGCGGCCAGGATGCGGGCGCGCGCGACCGCCGCCTCCCGCTCCAGCCGATGATGCTCCAGCGCCATGCCGCCCACCCAGAGCGCGCACAGGCCAGCGGCCAGCCACGCCGCGCGCCGCCACGGGCGCAGCCACTCCCGGTCGCCGCGCGCCGCCCAATCGCCGCGTCTGAATTCAATCCCCATCGCGGGCAACGGACGCCCCCGCAGCGTGGCCTGGGCGCGCGCGGGCAAGGCCTCCAGCGTCTCGCCGCGCCAGTCCGCGAACCATGCGGCGGCAGTGGCATCCAGCGCCCCGACGGCGGGCATATCCTCCGTCCACCCCATGGCCAGAAGCGCGCCCGTCACCCAGCGGCACACCTCCTCGTCCGCCAGGCCCTCCCGGTTCACCCGGGTCACCCCCAGCCACGCGCCGTCCCGCGCCGCGCCCACGCAAATCCCCTCCGCATCGGCATCGAGCACGGCGACGACGCCATCAACCGCATCCGCCTCCTCCAGCCGCCAGGCCAGCCGATCCACCGCATCCACGCGCACCGCCGATAGCGGCTGACAGGCATCGAGCGCCTCGCGCCAGGCGCGCGGCATGGCCGCCATCAGGCCAACCACGCCGCCGTCCTCGCCGGCCACGGCCGCGGCCCGCCAGGCCAGATGCCAGTCTTCCGGCGACTCGCCGGTCTGATCCTCCAGCTCGCCGGCCAGCACCGCTTCATCCACGAAGCGGGGATGCGACAACGGCAGCCGGAACGGCCGGACGATCAACCGCTCCAGCGGCAGCCAGACCCGCCCCACGCCCTCGACGACCGGCGGCATCGGCGCATCACCCGCATCCGTTCCGTCCTCCATGCGCAGGCCCCCGGCATCACGCAGCGCCCACGCGCCATCCAGCCAGGCCATGTCCGTCAGCGTCATATCCGTCACGTCCCCATCCTACATCCGGGCGGGCAGGCGGGCGAGCAGCGTCAGGCGTCCGTTCGCTCCCCGCAGCAGCAGGTCGTCCTCGCGCGCGACGGCGCGACCGAAGCGCGCCTCGGCATGGGCGACGAACACTCGGCTGGAAACGCCCAGCCAGGCGATGTTCCCCGACGCCGCCCAGGGGCGGCTGGCCAGATCCGTCGTGTTGTCATACGGACGATGCCGGCGCAGCGCGTCTACGTCCGCCTCGCTCATGGCGGGGAACAGCGCCCGCAGCACGTCCGCGCTCGCCGTGTTGACGTTCACCTTCGACAACGCGCCGGCGGGCGGCGGCCACGCGCCGGCCACCCGCGCCAGCTTCCGGCGCGCCTCGGCGTCGAAACCGCGCACCAGCGCCAGCTCGCTCCAGTCGTCCAGGCGGGCGTTCTTCACCCGCCACGGCCGGTCGAAATAGGCGGCGCCCTCCGCGCCGCCCGGCCCGTTCGGCGTGGCGTCGGCGTCCATCCAGTCGGCCAGCGCATCCACCAGCGAGGCGTCCACGCCCGCGCCCGCGAAGAGGCGCATCAAGGCCTCCCGCACCGCCGGACGCACGCGCCCGGCGTCATCCACCAGATCGTTCAGATTCACGCGCCGGTTGGCGTCCTCGATGCGGCCGGAAACCACGCCTTCGTCCACCGGCAGCGCGGCCATCGGTTTCGCCCACATCTCGCCCGCGTCGTCGCGCGAGGAATGGCGCGCATCCTCCCGCAACACGCGCCGCGCCAGCGCCAGCGCCGACAGACAGGCCAGCCGGGCGCGCATCATCTCCTGCCCGTTCTCGGCCCGGCGCAGCGCCACCATGTCGTCCCAGGCCGCGCGCGAGGCCCAGGCGGCGACCAGCGCCACGATGCCCAGCACCACCACCAGCGCCATGCCGCGCTCGTCCCGCCTCACCACGACCGCCCCGTCAGCACCGGCAGCAACCACTCGCGCTCCCCGTCCGCGCCCGAGAGGCGAACTCGCAGCATGCGCGGCAAGCCGCGCGCATCCGCGCCGCCCCATTCCGAACGCCATCGCCCGCTGGCGTCCAGCGCCTCGATGCGCAGCGAAACGGCCTGGCCCAGCACCGCCCGCACCGGCTCGACCTCCGGCCGCGCCAGCGCCATGCGCGCCTCGCGCACCAGCCGCCCTTTCTCCTCGTCAATCCGATAATGCACGATCCATACGCCGGCCCGGCCGGGCAGGCGCGTGCGCAGCCAGCACTGGTCGAAGCTGGCGCCGCCGCGCCGATCCGGTTGCAGGCGCACCGGCGGTTCGCTCCCGCCCGCGTCCCAAGCCAGCCAGCGCACGTCCTCGCGCAGGCGCTCGGCCAGCCAGGCCTCAAGCCGCACGGTCCGGTGGCGCTCGGCCAGCATGCGAAAGCCCTCGCCCGCCGGCGCCAGCGCCCCGTAGGCCGTCGCCGCCACCAGCGCCAGCACCGCCAGCGCGGTCAGCATCTCGATCAGGGTGAAGCCGCGCGCGTTCATCGCACGCTCATGTAGAGGAAGAGCCGCGCCTCGGGCTCGCCGGGCGCGGCCGCCGCCGCGTTCACGCGCACGAAGCCGTCCAGCACCGTCTTCTCCGTCCAGACGCGCCAGCGCACCGTTTCCTTCCCCATGCGCGCATCGCCATGCCGCTCCTCGGCGGGCGGCGCGCCCCGCTCCAACACGCGCGCCAGCGCATTGGCCGCCACGTCCAGCGCCGCACGCTGGTGCGCCAGCGTCCGCGCCGCGTCGGCGGACGCGCCCAAACGCCCCATCAGCGCCACCAACGCCACGGCCACGATGCCCAGCGCCACCAGCGTCTCGATGAGGGTGAAGCCGCGCGCCTCCCGCCTCACCGCGCATCCTCGCAAGGCGCGACCTCCGGCACAGGGTCGCCCGGCAACAGGCGCACGCGCGCGCAATCCCGACCCGAGGCCAGATCAATGCGAACCGGCTCGTCCAGGCCGGCGGGCGTGAACCTCGCCTCGCCGATCAGACGCGCCTCGCGTTCGGCGCGTCCGCGCTCCCGCGCCGGCGGCGCGGGCCGAACCCGCCGCACCTCGACACCTTCCGGCAGCGCATGCCGCGCCAGCGGCGGCTCGCCCGTCTTGCGCCAACGGCCATCCTCGTCCCGGGTCTCGAACCACCACGCGCGCCGCGTCGCCCGCCAACGCACGCCGCGGCCGCCCAGCGCCGCCTCGTCCATCGCCAGGCCCAGCGCCCGCGCCAGCCGGTCGGCCTCGTCCTTCGCGTCCGATCCGCCCAGGCGGAGCAAGGAAGGCGCGACCATCGCCGCCGCCACGGCCATGATGAGCAACACCACCATGATCTCCAGCAGCGTGAAGCCGCCCGGACGGCGACCGTCGTCAGTGCCCGCTGACGACGATGTCCGCATCGAAGCCCGCGCCGCCGGGCTGCCCGTCCGCGCCGCGCGAGACGATGTCGAACGCGCCGTGCACGCCCGGCGAGAGATAGATGAACTCCCGACCCCAGGCGTCCTTCGGCAGCTCGTCCAGGTAACGCTTGCCGTCCTTGCCCGCCGTCACCAGCGCCTTCAGACCCTCGCTGGTGGTCGGGTAGCGCCCGTGTTGCAGGCGGTAGAGCTTCAATGCCTGCTCGATGTTCTTCATCTGCACGCGCGTGGCCTCCACCTTGGCCTCGTCGGCGCGTTCCAGGAATCGCGGCGCGATCAGCGCCGCCAGCACGCCGATGATGACCAGCACCACCATGATCTCCAGCAGCGTGAACCCCTGTTCCCGCCCGCATCCGAGCGTGTTGCCAAACGCACCGGCCTTGCACCGAACCGCATCCACCCGTTTCATCGCATCTTCTCCTTCAACCAGAAATCATTCCGCGACAGCGGATCATACACGCGCAAGCCATCCGGGGCGCGCACCACGGCTCCCCGCGCCAGATCGCCGCCCTCGTGGATCAGGCGATCCAGCACCAGCCACGAACCCACGAGCAATCCGTGACGCGCCAGCGCCCGGCGAGCATAAGCCGAGCACACGGGCCAACTCGGGCAGCTGCGTCCATCCACGCGCCCCGGCGCCACGTGCTGGTAAAAGGCCACTGGGAAGGCGGCCGGCGTCACGGCCGGCAACGCCAGCGCATGCCAGAGGCCGGCCAAGGGCAAGGACAGTGCAGCCACGCCCAACCACGCCAGCGCCAGCCGACGGATGCTTCCGCCCATCATGGCGACCCCGGCAGGCCCGCCGCCAGCCACAGCTCCCGCCACCACCGCGCATAAGCCTCGGCGTCGCCCCGGTGCGCCAGCGACACGGCCGAGAACACGACGCCCGACCACAGCCAAGCCGTGATGGTGGCGAAGAACGCCGTCACCGGCCCCATGCGCCGCCGCCAGGCCCAGAACGTCAGCCCCAGCATCGGCAGCGTCATCGCCGCCGCCGTGGCCGCATCGCGCCAGCGGCCCAGCCAGGCATGGCCCACGCCGGGCAACAGCGCCGAAAGCAGCCCCGCCAGCCACGGCGAGGCGGGCCGGGGCGCGGGATGCCGGGCCAGCCAGCGGCGGGCCAGCGCATCGTGCATGCCGGGCAACGGCGGCAACGCCGTCGCCTCCCGCGCCCGCATGTTCAGCAGCGCCGCGGCAGCGCTCAAGTGCGCGCGGCGCGGATCCTCGGCCGGCAGGGCCGCGGCCGCGCCGGCCAGCCACGCCACCGCCCGCGAAACCTCCCCGCGCGCCGCCATCGCCACGCCCTGCTGGTACGCGTCCATCTCCCCGGCCCGCACCGGGCTGGCCGCCAACGCGACCAGCAGCCACAGCGCGCCGGCCGCGACCCGCACCGCCGCGATCCTCACCGTACCAGCTCGTTCATCTGCACGATGGGCAGCAGGATGGCCATCGCCAGCGCGCCCACCCCGGCGGCCATCACTAGCACCAGCAGCGGCTCGGCCACCGTCACCATGCGCTTGAGCCGACGCATAGTCTCGGTTTCATAGTGCGCCGCCAGTTTCAGCAGCATCGAGTCCAGCTTGCCGCTTTGCTCGCCCACCCGCGCCATCCGCGCCGCCAGCGGGGGAATGATCGGCGATGCGGCCAGCGCCTCGGCCAGCGAACCGCCCTCGCGCACGGCCTCCCGCGCCCGCGCGCCCACCTCGCGCAGCGGCGCCAGCGACCAGCCCTGGTTGGCGATGTGCATCGCCTCCAGCGCCGGCACTCCGCCGGCCAGCAACATGCCCAGGGTGCGCGCATAACGCGCCAGTTCCAGCCGGACGAGCAGGCTTCCCGCCACGGGCAGGCGCAACAGCCAGGCATCGCGCAGCTTTCGCCAGTCGGGCCGGCGCGACGCCAGCCGCCACGCCCAGGTCAGGGCCGCCGCGCCCGCCGCCAACCACAACCCGTCATGGCGCAGGAACGCAGATAACGAAATCACCGCCCGCGTGAGCCACGGAAGCTCCGCCCCGGCGTGCGCGAACACCCCGACCACGCGCGGCACCACCGCCGCCAACAAAAACATCATCACCAGCACGCCGAATCCCATCACGATGGCCGGATACAACGTCGCCGACAGCATCTCCTGCCTGAGTTCGCGGCGGCGCTCCAGCATGCCGGCCAGCCGGGCCGCCACGGCCTCGAGCTGCCCCGTCTCCTCGCCGGCGGCCA
>JALVTX010000289.1 GCA_027035825.1 Mariprofundaceae bacterium | reverse complement strand
GTATGATGAGCAGGGCTCCGTGATTGCCGGCCGGCGCATGGCCAGGAAGTTAGTGGACGCGACAAGGGAACTCGCGCGGTTCCCTGAAATGGGAAGAATTGTGCCGGAGTTTGATTCGCCTGCTTTTAGAGAACTGATTCGCCCACCCTACAGGATCGTTTACCGGCTGGATGATGGTCGCATCTCGGTCATCCGAATCTGGCGGAGTGAACGCTTGATTGATGAAGCAGGGCTTCAGATTGATGACTCTAGTAATACAGAGCCATGAAGTAGGTTATGTTTGGTTTTGCCCCGATGAGTGTGTTATATAGATATGCGCTGGATAAAAACGCATCGATCATAGAAATCGATGGCATCCCGCAGAATCTGGAGGGCGGCGTTTTTAGATGCATTTCGTGTGGACAAGAGATGATTCCAAGGCGTGGCATGAAAAATCGCCATCACTTTGCCCACAAGTCGGAATCGGCATGTTCCAAGGAAACCTATTTGCATAAGATGGCAAAAGAGTTGATATGCACCACAATCAAGAAACACTTTTTGACAAGGAAACCATTTCTGCTGGCGTATCCGGTGCGCGAGAAATGTGTAAGCAATGCTGGCTTGATTCCGGCTTTCGAATGTTCAACGAGAAGCTTTCGAACAATAGATTTGTCGAAAGTTTTTGACTTGGCTGAAACCGAGAGGGAAGCGGGAGGTTTCAGGGCGGATATCTTGCTACGTTCGAGCGTTGACCGTCAAAAGAGATTATTAATAGAGGTGGCAGTAAACCACCGATGCTCCGAAGCAAAGAAAAGATCGGGGCTTCCAATAGTTGAACTTAATCTGGAATCAGAGGAGGCCGTGGAAAAAATAGCGAGCGGTTTCATTGATGCCAGATGGGAACATCCGAGGGTGTCAACATATAATTTCAACGATGTTAGGCTGACCAATAAATGCTCTGGCGCATGCGTGCAGGGAAGAAAAGTCACGGTTTTCATGGCGTTTAAAAACGGACGCCAGATTATAAAGGAAGTTGACCTTTGGACATTAAGGCGATTGCAGGGAAATGACGATATAAGGTTCATTAAGTGGTTTTCTGTTTGGGAAGAGTCGAACTGGAAGGCGCTGGTTGATGAAGGACGAAAACTTGGAGTTGTTCTGCGGAACTGTAGAAATTGCAAACATTTCGAGATAGTTGAAGATGGCCAGAGCCGTATCCTGTATTGTTCAGAAGTTGGTCCGATAAAATCTTCACGGAGAGGCATGGGATGCTCCATGTTCTTTCCCAGCCCAGAAATGGACCGTGAACATTCCCAGTAGAAGGCCTGCGGCGTTGGCGGCGAGGTCGCCCCATTCGCCGTAGCGGTTCACGTAGGGCTGAATCAGTTCGATGCCGCCACTCCAGCACAGGTAGAACAGGAAGATGGCCCAGAGATGCCTCGGTCGGCGCAGCGCCGCCGGCATCATCAGCGCGGCATAGGCGATGGCGTGGTGCAGCTTGTCGCTACCGGGCACGTCGGGCAGTCGCTCCAGCGGCCAGAGCGACAGCGCGGTGATCGCGGCGAGCAGCGCGCCGCTCACCGGCAGCCAGTAGCGGCGGATGAAGCCCGCGAGCGTCCTCACCGGGGCAGGAACACCGCCGCGCCGTGGCCGCGCGCATCCGGGATGCCCGTCAATCGGCCGCTTGCGTGCTCGTACAGGATCGCCTGCATGTTGCCATAGCGGCGCTTGAGCTCTTTCAGCGCGTGGCCGCGATGCTTCAGTTCCGCCGCGACATCGGGCGGGAACGCGCCCGGCTCATGCTGCACGACATCGGGCAGGAACTGGTGGTGAAAGCGCGGTGCGTTCACCCAGCTTGCCGGCGTCGTTTCGTCGAGCATGAAGCCGAGACTGGCCAGCAGCACCATCGAGATGATGCGGCTGCCGCCGGGCGTGCCGACGATGAAGGTGCGGTTTTTGCCATGTTTTCCGGGGCCGATCACGAACGTCGGGGTCATCGAGGAGAGCATGCGCTTGCCGGGCGCGACGGCGTTGGCCGTTCCCTGCACCAGCCCGTAGGCGTTGGGCTGGCCCGGCCGGGTGGCGAAATCGTCCATCTCGTCGTTGAGCACGATGCCCGTGGAGGGGGAGACGTAGCCCGAGCCGAACGGGTAGTTGATGGAGAGCGTGGCCGCCACCATGTTCCCGTCCTTGTCGATGACGGAGAAGTGGGTGGTGTTGGCGGCAGCGCCGCCAGGCTCGGCCAGGCCCTTGAGCCGGCTGGCCGGGGTGGCATGGCGCATGTCAATCGAGGCGCGCAGCCGCTTCAGCCGCGCGGGGTCCAGGTAGTCCCTGGGGATGGCAACGAAGTCGGCGTCGCCGAGGTATTGGTTGCGGTCTCGGTATGCGCGCTTCATGGCCTCGATCAGCAGGTGGGCGCGGTCGGCGGGCGCGAGCCGCTTCAGATCATCGTGGGCCAGTTGGCCGAAGACGTGCGCCAGCGTCAGGCCGCCCGAGGATGGAAGGGCGGCGGATACGACATGGAAGCCCCGCCAGTCGAAGGCGACGGGCCGGCGCTCGATGGCGCGGTAGGCCGTGAGATCATCCCGGCGAATCAGGCCGCCGTCGCGGCGCATGTCGGCCGCGAGCCGCCCGGCCGTCTCGCCGCGGTAGAAATCCGCCATGCCCCGCGCCGCGAGCCGGGCCAGGGTCTCGGCCAGTTGCGGCTGGCGAATGATCTCGCCTTCCTGTTTGTCGAACAGGGCGCGCGCCGTCGGGTTGAACGCCGTTCTGCGCCAGCGGATCATCGCCGCCAGCCGCTTGCTGACCGGAAAGCCGCGCTTCGCCAGGCGAATGGCTGGCTCCATCGCCCGCGTCAGCGGCAGGCGGCCATAGCGCTTCACCATCAGGCCAATGCCGGCCGCCAGCCCCGGCACGCCGGCGGACTGCGGGCCGTCGATGCTGGACTGCGTTCGGAACACCTCGCCGTGGCCGGCGAGCCGCGGCGCGGTCTCGCGCGCGTCGATCATCACGTAGCGGTGGGTTTTCGCGATGTAGAGCAGGAAGAAGCCGCCGCCGCCGATGCCGGAGGAGCCGGGCTCGACCACGCCCAGCGCCAGCGCCGTGGCCGCCGCCGCATCGAAGGCGTTGCCGCCAGCCTTCAGCATGGCGATGCCGGCCCGGGCCGCCGCCGGCTCGGCGGCCACCACCATGCCGCCCTGCGGCGCCGCCGCGTGGGCCGGCGCGGCCAGCAGCGCGATGGCCAGCAACAATGACGGGAGACCGGCCTGTGCCCGCCTGCACGCTCGCATGCGCCCAAGTTTCACAGGGCGATGCCCCCCTTTTCCAGCAGGCGGCGGATGCCGGTCGGCATGGCCGGCAGCTCCGGCGCCCGCGCCCAGCGGCCGGCGCCTTGCGGCGGCGTGGCGGCGCGCTTCAGGTAGAGGTGCAGGCGGCGGTGGGTGAGCAGGTGCACGTGGTCGGGCTCGCGCCCGGGCCGCGCGTCGAGCTCGGTGATGGGCGGCGTCCACAGCCCGGCCCAGATGCCGGTCGCGGGCCGCTGCACCAGCCAGATGCCCCGGCTGGAGGCATGCAGGTTCACCCGCCAGAACACATCCTTCACCGGCAAGGCTTTCGACGAACCGGCCTCCACGGGCGCAAAGGCGCTGGCGCAGTCTCCCCTGACCGGACAGGCCTCGCATGCCGGAGAACGGGGCGTGCACACCGTGGCCCCGAGCTCCATCATCGCCTGGTTCCAGTCGCCCGGCT
>JALVTX010000288.1 GCA_027035825.1 Mariprofundaceae bacterium | reverse complement strand
TCGGGCAGCACGGCCTGGCCCGGCGGCCGGAACAGCGCGCGACGTTCGCTTGCCGACAGGCCGCGAACCAGGCGCGCAAACCACGGACTGATCTCCAGCAGCCGCCGCGCATCCGCGCGCGCCTCCGCCTCGATATCCGCAAGCCAGTCGCCCATGTCCCGAGTATAAACCGTTCCAGCCCACGCACACGAAAAAGGCCGCCGGAAACCCGGCGGCCCTTTCGCACTGCTTCGCACAGGCCTGATCAGACGGAGTAGTACAGCTCCAGCTCGTAGGGATGCGGACGCAGACGCAGCTCGTCCACCTCCTCCGTCTTCAGCGCGATGTAGGCGTCGATCATGTCGTCGTCCATCACGCCGCCCACCTTCAGGAACTCGCGGTCGGCATCCAGCGCGTTCAGCGCCTCCTCCAGCGAGCGCGCCACGGTCGGGATGTTGGCCTCTTCCTCCGGCGGCAGGTCGTACAGGTTCTTCGTGGCCGGCTCGCCCGGGTCGATCTTGTTGGCGATGCCGTCCAGGCCGGCCATCAGCATGGCCGTGAACGCCAGGTACGGGTTGGCCGTCGGGTCGGGGAAGCGCACCTCGATGCGACGGGCCGGATCGGAGTTCACCGCCGGGATGCGGATGGACGCCGAGCGATTGCGGTTCGAGTAGGCCAGCATCACCGGCGCCTCGAAGCCCGGCACCAGGCGCTTGTAGGAGTTCGTCGAGGCGTTGGTGAAGGCGTTGATGGCCTTGGCGTGCTTGATGATGCCGCCGATGTACCACAGCGCCTCCTGCGACAGGCCCGCGTACTTGTCGCCGGCGAACAGGTTCTTGCCGTCCTTCCACACCGACTGGTGGGTGTGCATGCCCGTGCCGTTGTCGTTGAACACCGGCTTCGGCATGAAGGTGGCCGTCTTGCCGTGCGCGTGCGCGACATTGTGCACCACGTACTTGTACCACTGGGCGCGGTCGGCGATGTCAATCAGCTCGCCAAAGCGCATGGAGAGCTCGCACTGGCCGGCCGTCGCCACCTCGTGGTGATGGCACTCCATGTGGATGCCCAGGTCGGACATGACCAGGCTCATGTCGTTGCGGATTTCGTGCAGCGAATCCACCGGCGGCACCGGGAAGTAGCCGCCCTTCACCTTCGGACGATGGCCGTAGTTGCGGATCATGCCCTCGCTGGCGTCGGCGAAGTTCTTGTTGGAGTTCCAGGCCGCCTCCTCGGACTCGATCTGGTAGCCGCAGCCGCCCATCTCGTTCGTCCAGCGCACGCTGTCGAACACGAAGAACTCCAGCTCCGGGCCGAAATAGGCCGTGTCGGCGATGCCGGCGGAACGGATGTATTTCAGCGCCCGCTGCGCCACCTGGCGCGGGCAGCGGTTGTAGTCCTTGCCCGTCAGCGGGTCAACGATCTGCCCCACCAGCACCAGCGTGGAGGCCTCGAAGAAGGGATCGATCTTGGCCGATTCCGCATCGGGAATGATGGACATGTCCGAGCTGTTGATGTCGCACCAGCCGGCGATGGAGGAGCCGTCGAAGGCAAATCCTTCCTCGAAGGAATCCTCGGACAGCTCCGAAATCGGGAACGTGACGTGCTGCCACTTGCCCCGGGTGTCGGTGAAGCGGACGTCCACGAACTCGCATTCGTGCTCCTTCACCATGTCAAAGACCTTCTTGATTGCGTTACTCATCGTTCTTCTCCTTTGGTGTCATTGCGAAACTCACTGCCCCCGAAATCTGGTTCGCCCTAGAGCGCGTCCTGGTCGCGCTCACCGGTGCGGATGCGAATCGTCTGCTCCACCGGCAGCACGAAAATCTTGCCGTCGCCGATCTTGCCGGTGCGGGCGGCCTTCATGATGGCCTCCACCGCGTCGTCCACCATCTCTTCCGGCACCACCACCTCGACCTTCACCTTGGGCAGGAAATCCACCACGTACTCCGCGCCGCGATACAGCTCGGTGTGCCCCTTCTGCTGGCCGAATCCCTTGACCTCGGTCATGGTGAGGCCGTGGATGCCGATCTCGTTCAGCGCATCCTTGACGTCGTCCAGCTTGAAGGGCTTGATGACCGCCTCAACCTTCTTCATGAATCGTCCTCCCACTCTCGATACCCGTGCGTGATCGGGTAGCGCCGGTCGCGGCCGAACGCCTTGCGGGTGATCTTCACCCCCGGCGGCGCCTGCCGCCGCTTGTATTCCGCCCGGTACAGCATGCGGATGATAGCGCGAACCTCGCCCTCATCAAAGCCGCGCGCGGCGATTTCGGCGACACTCTGCCCCAATTCGATGTGCGCCTGCAAGATGCCGTCCAGCACCGCGTAGTCCGGCAGCGAGTCCGAGTCCTTCTGCCCCGGCCGGAGCTCGGCCGACGGCGGCTTCTCCAGCACGTGGCGCGGAATCACCTCGCCGCCCCGGTTCAGGCGCCGTGCCAGCGCGTACACCTGCGTCTTGTACACATCCTTGAGCACGGCGAAGCCGCCGGCCATGTCGCCGTAGAGCGTGGCGTAGCCCACGGCCATCTCGCTCTTGTTGCCGGTGGAGAGCAGCATGCGGCCGGTCTTGTTGGACACGGCCATCAACAGCAGGCCGCGCATGCGCGCCTGGATGTTCTCCTCGGTGACGTCGAAGCCGGTCAGCCCCCACGCGGCGAACGGCCCGGCCAGCAGCTCCTCCACCGCCGCCACCGGCTGCTCGATGGGCAGCGTGAGCGTCTCGATGCCGAGGTTCGCGGCCAGCGCCTCGGCATCGGCAACGGAATGCTCGCTGGAAAAGCGCGACGGCATCAGCACGCCCAGCACATGCTCCGCCCCCAGCGCCTCGCAGGCCAGCGCCGTCACCAGGGCCGAGTCAATGCCGCCAGACAAGCCGATGAGCACGTCGCTGGCGCCATTGCGCAGCACGTAATCGCGAATGCCCATCACCAGCGCGCGGCGCATCTGCTCCACCTCGTCCGGCAATGCCGCCACCTCGCCGCAGGGCCGCGCCAGGTCCACCACGCAATCGGAGGCCTCGAACATCGGCGCGCGCGCAAGCAGCACGCCGCTGGCGTCCGTCACGTGGCTGCCGCCGTCGAACACCACCTCGTCCTGGCCGCCGACCTGGTTGACGTAGGCCACCGGCGCGCCGAACAGCGCCGCCCGGCGACGTGTCAGATCCTCGCGCTCGCGCTGCTTGTCCAGGTGAAAGGGCGAGGCGTTGAGATTGATGAGCACGTCGCGGCCGACCCTGGCCTGTTCGCGGGCCACGTCGTCGTTCCACAAGTCCTCACAGATGCCGATGCCGACGCGCCAGCCGTGAACCTGGAACACCTCGGGGCCGTCGCCCGGCTCGAAATAGCGTCGCTCGTCGAAGACGCCGTAGTTGGGCAGCGCCCGCTTGTCATAGACGCCGATGACGCGCCCGTCGGCGGCCAGCGTCACGCTGTTGCGCAGCCCACCGTCCTCCCGGCGCGGGTGCCCGAAGATGACCAGCGCCCGGCCGCTCGCCGCCACCACCTCGTCGCGCGCGCGCTCCACGGCGTCGAGAAACGACTGGCGCAACAGCAAGTCCTCCGGCGGGTAGCCGGTCAGCGTCAGCTCCGGCAGGGCCACGATGTCGCAGCCCCGGGCCTCGGCCCTGCGCATCGCATCCAGCGTCAGCGCCACGTTGCCGGCGATGTCGCCCACCCTCGGCGCCGCCTGCGCCAGCATGATCCTCACGCCTCAGCCCCTCATCAACACGACACCGCAAAGGTCGCAACGG
>JALVTX010000287.1 GCA_027035825.1 Mariprofundaceae bacterium | reverse complement strand
CCGCCGCGTCCCACAAGAGCGGCGAGCGGAAGTTCGGCCAGATGGTGCGCTCGTTCGGATACGGCAGCACCCAGTACATGTTCCAGACGCGGCCCAGATGAATCACGGGGAAGAAGGCCGCCGTCAGAATCGAGAACAGCGTCATCGCCTCGGCGAAGCGGTAGATCGGCTTGCGCCAGTCCGCCTTGGTCAGCAGCAGGATGGCCGAGAGCAGCGTGCCGGAGTGGCTCATGCCGATCCAGAACACGAAGTTCGAGATGTAGAGCTGCCAGAAATGCGGCCGGTTCATCAGCGCCACGCCCAGACCCTCGCGGTACTGGTAGGCCTCGGCCGCCACGCCCGCCGCGACCAGCAGGGCGCAAACGCCCAGCACCACCCAGAAGGTCATCCTGGGCGATTCCAGACTGGCCAGCACGTCCTTGTTGATTTTGGCCCATTCGATGTCTTTCATGCTGTAGTCACTCATCGAGTCCTTCCCCTCTTTGAACCGTTTTCGGCGCCGCGCGCCCCGCCGGTTCGCGTCCCTGGCCGCGACCGGCGACTGTCCCTGTTTCAGCCCATCGGGCAGCCAACCAGGCAGACCATCAGGCCTCGGTGTCCCGCACGCGATCGAGATACATCACGCTGGGCTCCACGTTCAGCTCCTCCAGCACGCGGTAGCCGCGCAGATCCTCGGACTTGTTCTGCTCGTGGCGGTTCAGCTCGACCTCGTGATCCTCCCACGAACGGGCCACCTTGCTGTTCTCGTCCTTCAGATTGCCGAAAGTGATGGCCTGCGTCGGGCAGCTCTGCTGGCACGCGGTCATGAACGAGCCATCCTCGACATGCTCCGGGTGGCCGGCGTCCTCGGCCGCGTCCTTGGCGGCGCGGATGCGCTGCACGCAGAAGGTGCACTTCTCCATCACGCCCTTGTCGCGCACGGACAAATCGGGATTCAGCTGCATCTCCAGCGGATGCGGCAAATCCTTCCAGAAGTTGAAGAAGTTGAAATAGCGCAGCTTGTACGGGCAGTTGTTGCCGCAGTAGCGCGAGCCGATGCAGCGGTTGTACACCTGCGTGTTCAGGCCGTCCGGCGAATGGTAGGTCGCCGCCACCGGGCAGACCGGTTCGCAGGGCGCGTGGTTGCACTGCTGGCACATCATCGGGATGTAATGCGCGCCGCGCTCCGGGTATTCGCTTTCCTTGATATCGATGTCGGCCTCGCCCTCGGGCTCCTCCCAGTAGCGCTCGATCCGCATCCAGTGCATCGCATGGCCGCGCGAATAATGCTCCTTGCCCACCACCGGCAGGTTGTTCTCGGCGTAGCAGGCGGTGACGCAGGCGCCGCAACCGATGCACTTGTTCAGGTCGATCGCCATGCCCCACATGTAGGGCTCGTCCTTGTAGTAATCCCGATCGCGCAGCCGCGACCAGTTCTCCAACATGCGCTTCAGAGCCATGGTTTATGCCTCCTCTTCCGTGCGATCGAACTGCTTCGCCGTCACCGTCTTGACGATCTCGCGGCCAGCCTGCGTGCTGGTGTTGCTCTCCAGCACCAGGTCGCCGTTGGCCAGTGTCACCAGCGGCCCGCGATCCGCGACCTTGGTCACCGACACGCGCGTGGCGTGGGTCGCCAGCTCGCCCGTCGCTTCATCGAACGCCGGCGCCAGAATCTTGTACGGGTTGACGCCGCGCCCCTTGGCGTAGCGGCCGTATTCGGTGTGGCCCTGGCCCAGCGGAATGGCCACCGCGTCCTCCCGAATGCCCGGGAACACCACCGCCTTCGCCTTCAAGGAGCCAGCGGCGGACGTGACCTGCACGACGTCGCCGGTGATCACGCCCAGCTTCTTGGCCGTCTTCGGGTGAATCTCCACCCAAGAATCCCAGACCACCTCGGCCAGCTGATCCGGCAACTCCTGAAGCCAAGGCAGGTTCGCGTGACGTCCATCCCACAGACCAAGCCTGGGCGACGGCACCAGCGCGAACGGATGCTTCGCGTCCTCCTTCGGAGCATCCGGCAGCTTCACCGGGCGCACCCTGGCCGCGATGGCGGCCGCCTTGCCCGTCTTGAAACGCACGAAACCCTTGGAGAGCGCCCCCTGCCGGAAGCCTTCCTCCGGCGTCTGCCCCGGCACGGTGGCCTTCGGCGGATTGTCCAGCGCCGGACGCATGGCCAGCAACGCGTCGGTCACGTAGGCCTCGTAGTTCTTCCAGCGCTTGAACTTCGATTCCACGTTGCCCAGCACGGCCAGCAACAAATCGCCGAAACCGCGCGTGGAATCCGGGCCAAACACCGGGTTCATCACCGGTTGCTGCAAGCCCAGATGGCCGTCCTCCGCCGCATAGGCCGGCATCGCCGTGTTCCACTCTTCCAGATAGGAATGGATGGGCAGCACCAAGTCGGCGGCCATTGTCGTCTCGTCCGGGAACATCGAGAACGCGATGCGCGTCCTGGCCTTCGCCCAGGCCTTGTCCGCCTTCATGAAGTCCGGCGCCTGATAGAGCGGGTTCGTGCCGTAAACCACGGCGGTGTCGAAGCGCCCCTTGTTCAGCCCATCGAGGAAGGCGCGCAACTCCGACCAGCCGCCCAGCTTCGGGTGCAGGTCGGGGAACGGCGTTTCGGCGCGCGGCAGGATGGTCTGGCCCACGTTGCCGAGCATGACGTTCAGCAGCAGGATGGCATTCGCCGTCTCGCTGCCGTGCGGCACGCCCTCGGCGCTGGAGCCGGACAGCACCAGCGACGGCGTCCGGCTCACCAGCAGATGATGCAGCTTGTGGATGCGCTCGGCCGGCACGCCCGTGATGCGCGCCGCCTCTTCGATATCCACGTCGCGAATGGAGTCCAGCACCTCGGCCGGCAGCCGCTTCGCGTATTGCGCGTCCTGCGCCAGCAGCGAGGCCAGCGCGCGCGCCAGATACCCTTCCGTGCCGGCCTTGATCGGAATCCAGCGGTCGGCGTTGGCGCCGGTCAGCGTCATCTTGGATTCCACCATCACCAGCGTGCCGCGCGGCGCCTCGCGGAACTTCGCGTATTCGGCGGCAAAGTGCACCGGCGACATCCAGGTGCCGAGGAAATCGGCCCCGAAGGACAGGATCAGTTGCACCTTGTCGAAGGCGTAGCGCGGCATCGCGTGGCCGAACATCGCCTCGTTCGCCGCGTGGCCCACCGCCGGCGGCAGGGTGTCGAACACGAAATGATTGCCGGAAGCCCCGGCGGCATCCAGATAGGCCTTGATGATGGCCGCCTGATGGCCGCTCACCGCGCCGGTCAGCCAGGCCTGGCGCGCATTCTTCCGCCCCAGATGCTTCATCAGCGTGTTCTCGGCCTCGGCCCAGGAGACCTCGACCAGCTTGCCGCCCTTGCGCATCAGGGGCTTGCGCAGGCGATCAGGGTTGTAATGGGCCTGAAGCCCCGCCTGACCCATCGGGCACAGGCGACCCATGTTGATGTCCGAAACCGGATTACCCTCCAGCTTCAGCACCCGGCCCTCGCGGATGCGGGCGTGAATGCCGCAGCCCGCCGGGCACTGCCGGCAGGTCGAGGCGTAATACATCTCGATGCCGGGGCGGACGAAATCCTGAGGATCGACGTTCGGCTCGACCAGCTCCTTGCGAACCTCGATGTCTACCGCGTTGATGATGTCCGTGTCGCCGCAGCCGGCCAGCACCAGCGCGCCGCCGGCGCCGCCCAGCCCCATCGCCTTCAGAAAGGCGCGGCGGCTCCACTGCTCGTTCGTGTTCGTCTTCCGACCCATCGT
>JALVTX010000286.1 GCA_027035825.1 Mariprofundaceae bacterium | reverse complement strand
GCCTCGGCGGCGCTGGCCATTTCCAACATTCCGTTCAACGGCCCCATCGCCGCCTCGCGCGTTGGCCTCATCAACGGCGAGTTCGTGCTCAACCCGACCTATGCCCAGATGGAGGAGTCCGACCTCGATCTGGTGGTGGCGGGCACGCGCGACGCGGTGCTGATGATCGAGTCCGAGGCGAACGAGCTGTCCGAGGAGCAGATGATCGAGGCCGTGCTCTTTGGCCAGCAGGGCTACCAGCCGGTGCTGGACGCCATTGACGCGCTGGTCGCGCAGGCCGGCAAGGAGAAGATCGAGGTGGAGCTGGCCGGCGGCGAGGACGTGCAGAAGGCCGTGAACGAGGCCTTCGAGGCGCGCGTGCGCGAGGCTTACGCCATCTCCGACAAGTCCAGCCGCTCGGCGGCGCTGGAGGCGCTGCGCGCCGAGGCCCAGCAACGCCTGGCCGGCACGGAGGACGAGCCGGGCGAGTTCGCGCCGAACGACGTGGCCTCGGCGATGAAGAATCTGGAGAAGGACGTGGTGCGTCGCTCGATCCTGGCCGGCAATCCCCGCATTGACGGCCGCCGCACGGACGAGGTGCGCCAGATTGACTGCCAGGTGGGCGTGCTGCCGCGCACGCACGGCTCGGCGCTGTTCACGCGCGGCGAAACGCAGGCGCTGGTGACCATCACGCTGGGCACCGAATCGGACATGCAGCTTATCGAGTCGCTGGAGGGCGTGGAGAAGCAGCGTTTCATGCTGCACTACAATTTCCCGCCGTTCTCGGTGGGCGAGGCGCGGCGCATGGGCCCTCCGGGACGACGCGAGATTGGCCACGGCCGGCTGGCCAAGCGCGGCGTGGAGGCCGTGCTGCCGAGCGAGGAGGAGTTCGGCTACGCCATCCGCGCGGTCTCCGAGATCACCGAGTCCAACGGCTCGTCCTCGATGGCCTCGGTCTGCGGCACCTCGCTGGCGCTGATGGATGCCGGCGTGCCAGTGAAGGCCGCCGTGGCCGGCGTGGCCATGGGTCTGATCCTGGAGCCGGACGGCTATGCCGTGCTGACCGACATTCTGGGCGACGAGGATCACCTGGGCGACATGGACTTCAAGGTGGCGGGCACGCGCGAGGGCGTGACGACGCTGCAACTGGACATCAAGATCGGCGGCCTGACGCGCGAGATCATGCGCGAGGCGCTGGCGCAGGCGCACCGCGCGCGGATGCACATCCTCGACGAGATGGACAAGTGCATCAGCAAGCCGCGCCCGAGCATCGCCGCGCACGCGCCGCGCATGTTCACGATGAAGATCAACCCGGACAAGATCCGCGAGGTCATCGGCCCGGGCGGCAAGGTGATTCGCGGCATCGTGGACGAGAGCGGCGCCAAGGTGGACATCGAGGACGACGGCACCGTCAAGATCTTCGCCACCACCGCCGAGGCCGGCGAGAAGGCGCGCAAGATGATCGACGACATCGTGGCCGAGGTCGAGGTGGGCAAGATCTACACCGGCAAGGTGGTCAAGATCATGGACTTCGGCGCCTTCGTGCGCATCGTCGGGAACACCGACGGCCTGGTGCACATCTCCCAGATCGCCAATCACCGCGTCGAGAACGTGGCCGACGAACTGAAGGAGGGGCAGGAAGTGCGCGTCAAGGTGCTGGAGGTGGATCGCAATGGGCGCATCCGCCTCTCCATGAAGGCGTTGCAGAACGAGGAGGCCCCCGAGGAGGCCTGATGGGGCGACGCTTGCAACAGGCGAAAGGGGAGGCGGGCGACCGTCTCCCCTTTTTCTGCCGTGAAGCGTTGGCGAGGCCCGGCGCATGAATGACGACATGATCCGCGAAAGCTGCATCGGCGAAGCCGGCCCCCTGCTGCTGACGCAGGCCATGCCCGGAGCGCAGACGACGTCGCTGGGCGTGTTTCTGGACGTGGGCAGCCGCGACGAACCGGAGGAGTGGGCGGGCATCGCCCATGCGCTGGAGCACATGGCGTTCAAGGGTACGGGGCGCCTGGATGCCGATGCGCTGGGCGCGGCTTTGGACGAGCTGGGCGGCACGGCCAATGCTTTCACCACCCGCGAGCGCACGTGCTTCCACATGCGGGTGCTGCGCGAGGACTGGCAACGGGCGCTGGACATCCTGTGCGACATGGTGATGGCGCCGCGCCTGCCGGAAGATGAATGGGCGCGCGAGCGCGAGGTCATCTACGCCGAGATGGCCATGACCGAGGATGCACCGGAGGACTGGGCGTTCGATAGGCACCTGGAGGCGCTGTTTCCCGGCCAGTCCGTCGGACGCCCGGTGCTGGGCCGGCGGGAGACGCTGGCCCGAATGACGCGGGACGACCTGGCGGCGTTCCGCGAGCGGGGCTACCGCCCGCCGAGGATGCTGGTGGCCGCGGCGGGCGCGGTGGATCACGACGAGCTGGCGGCGTTTCTCTCCGGCCGGGACTGGCCCGCGCCCGGGGACGCGGTTCACCGGCGGCCGGCGCGCATGCGGGGCGGCGTGCAATGGCTGGCGCGCGATGACGAGCAGGCGCACTTGGTGTGCTCGTTCCCGGGGATTGCGGCCGCAAGCCATGAGCGTCCCGTGGCGTGGATCGCCAACCAGATGCTGGGCGGCGGCATGAGTTCGCGCCTGTTCCGCGAGGTGCGCGAGAAACGCGGCCTGGCCTACGGCGTGTCATCCCACCTTTCCAGTCTCGGCGATGTTGGCCTCTGGACGGTCAGCGCCGGCGTCGAACCGGCCCGGCTGGGCGAATGCGCGGGGGTGGTGCGCGAGGTGCTGGAGACGTTCGCGGACACCGCCGGGGCGGAGGAGTTCGAGCGGGCCCGGCGGCAGTTGGAGGTGTCCATGCGCATGGGCATGGAGTCGCCGGAGGCGACCATGATGCAGCTGGGCGCACGCCTCGACGAGGCGGAGGTGCGGCCGCAGTCCTGGTGGGTGGAGCGCGTGCGGGAAACGACGCTGGATGCGGTGCGCGCGTGGGCCGGCGAACGCCTGTCCGCGCCGGCGCTGTGGACGTTCAGCGGGCCGGAGGCTGCACTGGCTTCGCTGCCCGCGGGCGGGCCATGGGAGGGAGCGGAACGTTTGCAGGGATAGCGCCCCGCGGCTACAGTGCCGCGCCATGGCGGTTCGGGCTTGGGAATATCTGAAGGAAGACATCGCCAGCGCCTTCGACCGCGATCCCGCGGCGCGTTCGACGCTGGAGGTGGTCACGGCCTATCCGGGGCTGCACGCGATATGGATGTATCGCGTCGCGCACTGGCTGTGGGAGCGGCGGCTGCGCCTCATGGCGCGGCTGTTGTCGCATATCGCGCGCTGGCTGACCGGCATCGAGATCCATCCCGGCGCCCGTATCGGCCGGCGCTTCTTCATTGACCACGGCATGGGCGTGGTCATCGGCGAAACCGCCGAGATCGGCGATGACGTCACCCTCTACCACGGCGTGACCCTGGGCGGAACCACTTGGGAGAAGAAGAAGCGGCACCCGACGCTGGAAAACGGCGTCATCGTCGGCGCCGGGGCCAAGGTGCTGGGGGCCATCACCATCGGCGAGCAGGCGCGCATCGGCGCCAATTCGGTGGTGCTCAGGGACGTGCCCCCGCATTCCACCGTGGTGGGCATTCCGGGCATGGTCGTGGGCACGACGGATACCATCATCGAGGGCGGCAAGATCAATCTCGATCACCACATGATGCCGAACCCGGTGGCCGAGGCGCTGCGGCACGTGCTGAAGCTGATTGACGATCTGGATGCGCGCATTGAGGCGCT
>JALVTX010000285.1 GCA_027035825.1 Mariprofundaceae bacterium | reverse complement strand
GCCCGAAGCGGCGCACGCGCACGCCCCGCCCGGCCAGCTCCCCCGCCAGCTCGTCCCATTCCCCGTCCAGCGGCAGGGCTGCGGCGTCGCCCTCGCCCTGCGCCGCGAACAGCCGCAGCTTGGCGGCGCGGTAGGCGTTGAAATCCTCATGCATGTCGGCGTGATCGGGCCGCACGTTGAGCAACGCCGCCCACGCGGGGCGCACGGGCCCGGCCCGCTCCAGCTGGAAGCTGGACAACTCCAGCGCCACCCGCGCCGGCTGCTCGTCCGGCCCCAGCAGATCCAGCATCGGGCGGCCAATGTTCCCTGCCGCCTCCACGCCGCCGGGCAACACCTCCAGCATCAACCCCAGCAGGTGGACGACCGTGCTCTTGCCGTTGGTGCCGGTCACCGCCAGCAACTCGCCCCGGAACTGTTCGCGGAACAGATCGAGATCGCCCGTGACCCGCGCCCCCGCCTCGCGCGCCGAGACCAGCGCCGGATGCCGCCAGTCCACGCCGGGGCTCGCAATCACGCGCGCGAACGCGTCCATATCCCCCGGCCGCAGTGGGCCCGAATGGAACGGCGCGGCGATGCCCGCCGGCGGCGCATCCAGCCGCTCGTCGAACATCTCGAAACGCTGCCCCATGCGCGCGAGATAGCGCGCCACCGAGCAGCCGGTGCGCCCCATGCCGACGATGGCCGTCTCCGCCCGCATCCCCATCACCCTGGCGCCCGCCGTTCCCATCACCGGATCTTCAGGGTGGACAGGGCCACCAGCGCCAGAATCAGCGAAATGATCCAGAAGCGCACGATCACCTTCGGCTCCGGCCATCCCTTCAGCTCGAAATGGTGGTGGATGGGCGCCATGCGGAACACGCGCCGCCCGGTGAGCTTAAAGCTCGCCACCTGCACCATCACGCTCACCGCCTCCAGCACGAACAGGCCGCCGGCGATGGCCAGCAGCAGTTGCTGGTGCACGGCGCTGGCCACGAAGCCCAGCGCCCCGCCGAGCGCCAGCGCCCCGACATCGCCCATGAACACCTGCGCCGGATAGGTGTTGAACCACAAGAATCCCAGGCAGGCGCCGACCATGGCGCCGCAAAAGACGGTGAGCTCGCCGGCGCCGGGCACGTGCGGAATCATCAGGTAGGCGGAGAAATGGGCGTGACCGGAGAGATAGACCACCACCGCCAGCGCCGCCGCCACCATGAACGTGGGCGCCACCGCCAGCCCGTCCAGGCCGTCGGTCAGGTTCACGGCATTGGAGGCGCCCACCAGCACGAAGGCCACGAACGGCGCATACCACCAGCCCATGTCCCACTGCGTCTTGAAGAACGGGATGTCCACCACCGGATGCGTCCACGCCGCCAGCGCCGCACCCACCAGCAACGCCACCAGCGTCTGGAAGACCAGCTTCCAACGGCCGGCCAAGCCCTTCGAGTCGCGGCGCGCCAGCTTCAGCCAGTCATCATAGCCACCGATGAAGCCGTAGCTCACGGTCACCAGCACCGCCAGCCACACCAGGCGATTGGTCAGGTCGGCCCACAGCAGCGTGGACAGCACCAGCGCGAACAGGATCAGCACCCCGCCCATTGTCGGCGTGCCCGCCTTGGACAGGTGGCTGGCCGGGCCGTCGTTGCGGATGGGCTGGCCGCCGCCCTGCGTCAGCTTCAGGCGGCGGATGAACCACGGCCCCAACAGCCACGACAGCGCCAGGGCGGTGAGCAGCGCATAAACCGTGCGGAACGTGATGTACTGGAACAGGTTGAAGGCCGAAATGCGATCGGCCAGCGGGTAGAGCAGGTTATACAGCATCCGCGCCCTCCCCGCGGGTCAACGCCTCCACCACCCGCTCCAGCCCCATGCAGCGGCTGCCCTTGACCAGCACCACGTCGCCGGCCCGCAAGTCCCATGCGGAAGCCGCGCGAACCGCGGCCGCCCGGGCATCGGGCGCCCATTCGGCCTCGGGGTGGAGCGCGGCCAGGGCGCGCATCTCGCGGCCCACCAGGAGCAAGCCGTCCAGGCCGGACACATCCAGCTCCTCGTGCAGCGCCCGCGACGCCTTCCCCAGCTCGGCCATGTCGCCCAGCACCGCGAAGCGCCGGCCCGGCATGCGCCGCAGCGTGTCCAGCGCCGCCGCCATCGAGGCGGGATTGGCGTTGTAGGCGTCATCCAGCACCCGCGCGCCGCCCAATCCCGCGCGCGCGTTCATGCGCCCGGCCACCGGCCGCCAGCCTTCCAGCGCCCGGGCGATGTCCGCCAGCGGCCGGCCCGTGAGCCGCCGCATCACCGTGGCGGCCAGCGCCGCATCCGCGCCCCAGTGGCGCGCCGGCAGCTCGAAATCCAGCGAGGCTTCCTCGCCAGCCACGAACAGACGGCAACGCGAACCCTCCATGCGCCAGCGCACGGCCCCGGCATCCGCGTCATCCATCGCCAGCGCGCGCACGCCTGCCGGCAGCGCCCCGGCTTCCGCCAGCGTCCGCGCCACGCCCTCACCCAGCACCGCGCAACCGTCTCCGGCCAGCGCGCGAAGCAGCTCTGCCTTCTCGCGCGCCACGCCATGCACATCGCCCAACCCTTCCGCGTGCGCGGCCGCCAGCGCCGTGATGACCGCGATATCCGGCCGCGTAATGCGCGCCAGCCGCGCCATCTCGCCCGGCTCGCTGATGCCGCATTCCACCAGCGCCACGTCCGCGTCCTCGGGGACGGCCAGCAAGGTCTGCGGCACGCCAATGAGATTGTTGTCGTTGGCGCGCGTCGCGGCCACCCGAAGGCCCAGCCGGCGCAGGCCATGCTCCAGCATCGCGCGCACCGTGGTCTTGCCGCAGGAGCCGGTCACCGCCACCACGGGGACGGAGAGCCGCGCGCGCCAGGCGGCGGCGATGTCTCCCAGCGCCGCCAGCGTGTCGGCCACCCGGAGCTGCGGCGTCGGGGGCGTCTCCGCCAGCGCCGCATCCGCCCGCACCACCAGGGCCGATGCGCCTGCCCGGGCGGCCTGGCCGAGGAAGCGGTGGCCGTCGAAGCGCGGCCCTTGCAGCGCCAGGAATGCCTCGCCTTCCCTGAGCGTTCGGGTGTCGGTGCTCAGGCCGCGCACCACGGCCGGCGGCCGGCCCCGCCAGACGCCGCCCGTCGCCCGCGCCAGCTCCGCGCCGCTCATGCGCACGCCCTTCGCTCCGACCCGGCTTCCAGCCGGCGCATCTTGGCCCGCAGCGCATCCGCCGCCGCCTGCTCGTCGCTCCACGGACGCCACTCGCCGGCCACGTCCATGTAGGCCTCGTGCCCCTTGCCGGCGATGACCAATGCATCCCCGGCCTGCATGGCCTCGATGGCCTCGGCAATGGCTAGGCCGCGATCCAGTTGCAGATGCACCTCGGCCGGATACGGGCGCGGAATGCCCTGCTCGATCTCGGAGGCGATAACGGCCGGCGGCTCGCCGCGCGGATTGTCGCTGGTGATCCACACCACGTCGGCCATGCGGGCGGCGATCTCGCCCATGCGCGGGCGTTTCTCGCGGTCGCGTTCGCCGCCGCAGCCGAACACCACGAACAGCCGCCCGCGCGCCAGCCGCCGCGCCGCCGCCAGGCAGGACTCCAGCGCCTCCGGCGTGTGCGCGTAGTCCACGAACACCTGCCAGCGGCCGATGTTCAGCGCCTGCATGCGACCGGGCGGCGCGGTGACGCCCGCGAGCAGAGCCGGCAATTCATCCATCCTCGCCAGCCCCAGCTCAAGCAGCGTCAACGCCACGGCGGCCAGGTTGGCGGCGTGGAACTCGCCCACCGGCGCATCCTCGATG
>JALVTX010000284.1 GCA_027035825.1 Mariprofundaceae bacterium | reverse complement strand
AGGTCGCCTCCCTGATTCAATAGGCCGCATCGCCTTGGCGGTCTGGGCGGTGGGCGACATTCAGGGGTGCCATGCGCCCCTGATGCGGCTTCTCGAGCGGGTGGAATTCGATCCCGCGCGGGATGTCCTGTGGTGCGTGGGCGATGTCGTCAATCGCGGGCCGGATTCGCTGGCCGTGCTGCGATTCCTGCGCTCGCTGGGCGATGCTTGCGTCAACGTGCTGGGCAATCACGACCTGCACCTGCTCGGCCGCGCCGCGGGCGAGAAAGCCTATCGCCGCGACACGCTGGAGGAGGTGCTGAACGCGCCTGATGCCGACGAGCTCATGGACTGGCTGCGCCATCGGCCGCTGTTGCACGACGACCCGGCGCTGGGCTGGTGCATGGTGCATGCGGGCCTCGCGCCGCACTGGACGCTCGACGAAGCGCGAAGACGGGCGCGGCGCATCGAGTCGCGCCTGGCCGACGATGGCTGGCGGTCATTCGTCCGCCACGTGCATGCGCAGGAATTCCCCCGGCGCGACCCCGAAGACGGGAGAGGGGCGAATGACGAGTTGTCTGGCGACCTGTTTGCCGTGGCGGCGCTGACCCGCGCCCGTTACTGCACGGCCGATGGCGTGTTCGACTGGCGAAACCGGGCAGGCCTTGCCGGCCCGGGCGAGGATGCGTGGTATGCCCACCGAAGGCTCGCCTGGCGGGACGGCAGCCGCGTCGTGTTCGGCCACTGGGCCGCGCGCGGGCTGGTGACCGACCAGCCGCACGTGCTGGGCCTGGATTCGGGCTGCGTCTGGGGCGGACGCCTGACGATGGCGCGGTTGGATGCGCCCGGGCCGACGCTGGTCTCCGAGCCCTGCGAACAGTGCGCCAGGCCGGGAGGGTGAGGCGCCCCTTCAGGCGATCCTGAAATCCATGATGTGGCGCAGGCGGCCCTTGCCGGCCTTCTTGGCCGCGTAGAGCGCCTCGTCGGCGCGGGCCAGCAGCGTTTCGGCGTTCACCGTTTCCGACGACTGGGTGGCCATGCCGATGGACACCGACAACTTCAGCTCCGGATGGCCGGGAACCCGGCTTTCGCGCACGCGCTCGATGATCCGCTCGGCCGCCCGGTGGGCGTGCGCGATGTCCTCGCCGGGGGCCGCTGGCATCAGCGCCACGAACTCGTCGCCGCCATAGCGGGCCAGCGTGTCGTAGCTGCGGATGCATTCGCGCACGATGTCCGTGAGGCGCCGCAGGGCGTTATCCCCGGCCGCGTGACCAAAGCGGTCGTTGACCTCCTTGAAGTCGTCCATGTCAATGAACAGGCAGCTCAGGAAGCCCGCGGCGCGCTTGCAGCGGGCGGCCTCGGCTTCCAGCTTGCGCTCCAGGAAGCGCCGGTTGTAGGCCCCCGTGAGCGGGTCCAGCGTGGCCGCCTGTTGCAGCGCCTCGTATTCGTCGAGGATGTGGAGCGCCACGTTCAGGTGCGAGGCGCCCAGCCTGAACATGCCTTCGGTGGCCCGCGGCAGCCTTGATGCGGGCGCGGCGAACAGCATCGCGCCGGCCAGGCCGCGCTTGCGCCACAGCGGCAGCAGCAGGTGGAAGCCGGGCTTGCCGGGAAGGCCCTCCAGTTGCACGGGCGGATCGAGCCGGAGCATGCGCTCGCCCCGCTTCAGGCCGCGGCAGAGGCGCGCCAGTTGCGCATGGTCGGTTTCGGGCAGGCGTTTTGCGCGAATGCCGTGCGTGGCCGCGATGTCCGGCCGGTCGCGCCCGTCGGGCCAGATGACGGCCAGCCCCCGGCGAATGCCGGCGGCGCCGGCGATGACGCGGAAGGACTCGGCCACGATGTCTTTCAGGGCCGGGCGCTGCCGGAGCTTCTCGGTGACTTCCAGCAGGTGATCGAGGATGGCGAGCTGGGCGTCGCGCTCCCGGATGGCGCGGGAATCGTGGACGTTCCGGCGCGCCAGGTCGAACAGAAGCCGGGCGCTCTTGCCGGAGACGACCTCCAGCCCCGCCGCGCGGACGTGTGTTTCCAGCGTGTCCCGCATGGCGGGATCGCCCGTGACGTCCACCACGAGATCGCCCTCGAAGCGCTCCAGCATGGCGGCCACGTCCGTGCCCGTCGGGATGCCGGCTTCGCGCGCGGCCGCCAGCGCCGGGGCGTCGTCGCGGATGTCCGCCACGCCCTCGACGCGCACCCACGGATACTGGCCAAGCGCGTCCAGCATGGCCAGGCCGCCGCGGCCGCCGCCGATGATGAGCACGCGAATCTCGCGCGCGTTCTCCGTTACGCTGGCGTTTTCGAGTCGCGTCGCGTCAGCCCTGCCCATGGAGTTCCTCCCCGAAATCCGCGATGACCGGCGCATGATCGGAAAACCATTGCCCGGTGTACACCTCGACTTGCCTTGCGGCGCGCGCCGCCACGGGCGTGCAGATGTGGTAGTCAATGCGCCAGCCGACGTTGTTTTCCCGCGCCCGGCCGCGGTTCGACCACCAGGAATACTGCTCCCTGTCCGGATAAAGGGCGCGGAAGACGTCGGTGAAGCCGTCATTCAGCCAGGCGCTCATCCAGGCGCGCTCCTCGGGCAGGAAGCCGGAATGGCGCTGGTTGCCACGCCAGTTCTTGAGGTCGATGCGCTGGTGGGCGATGTTGATGTCGCCGCAGACGATGAGCTCGCGCCCGGCGTCGCGCAGCGCCCGCATCAGGGGGAGGAATCGCTCCAGGAAGGCCATCTTGCCGGCCTGTCGCGCCGCCGACGAGGAGCCGGACGGCACATACAGGCTGATGATGGACAGGCGTCCGAAATCGGCACGCAGGAAGCGACCCTCGGCGTCCATGTCCCGCCAGTCGCCGCTGCCGTCCACGCTGCCCAGCCCGGTGAAGACAGCATCGGGCGCGCGCCGGGCATACAGGGCCACGCCGGAGTAGCCGGGCTTCTCGGCGAAGTGGAAGAAGGCGTGCCAGCCTTCGGGTCTGGCCTCCCGGGGCAACTGGTGTTCGTGCGCCTTCAGTTCTTGCAGGCAGAGGATGTCCGCCTCCTGCTCCGCGAACCAGTCCCAGAAGCCCTTGCGCGTGGCCGCGCGCACGCCGTTGACGTTGAAGGTGATGATGCGCATGCGGCCGCTCACGCCGGGGGCGGTTCGGGTTGCCAGGCGCGAATGGCATCCAGGTAGAACTGTTCCTTCTTCAGCTTGTCCGCATCGGGCACGAACACGCCCATGCGCGCGGTGGTCAAATGCTCCAGCCAGCCGGCGAGAAACTGATGCCAGATTTCGCGCATCAGGCGTTCGTCCTCGGCGGCGTTCGGCCCCACCCAGCCGGGGCTGGAGGCGATCTCGCCGCGCACCGCGATGTCCAGGTTGCCGATGATGCGTTGCTTGCGCGTATCCAGGGCGCGGAAGTTGCCGCCCAAGTCCAGGTGCACGAGCCACGGGATGCCTGGGGGCAGGGCGCGCACGGTGTCCGCAAGTTGCGCGCGATCGGGAACGGGAGCGGGGGAGAAGCGGTGCGGCACGGCATGGGCGAAGATGCCGCGCATCAGGAAATCGAAGCGCCCCGGCTTGCCGCGCGGCGCAAGCCCCTGGCGCTTGTCCTTCTTCAGCCGGCGTCCGACCCATGCCTCGGCCTCGGCCTTGTCGGCGATGGCGGCGTCCCCGGCCCGCATCGGCTCGGCGAAGCGGCAATCGCGCCAGCCGCCGTCCGCCAGCAGTCGCCAGGCGTGGCGGCCGGCGTCGTCGAGCGCGTCAATCGTGAAGGCGAGTTTCATGGGCTGTCTTGTTCCATGGGCGGTCGCTTCAGCTCGGGCCG
>JALVTX010000283.1 GCA_027035825.1 Mariprofundaceae bacterium | reverse complement strand
GCGCGAGGCTTCACCGCCCGCTTCGAGCAGGAGATTTCGTTTCGCGGCGGCGGCGCGCAGCGCTATCGCGGCGAGGTCGCGGTGCTGCGTCCCGGGCGTTTCCGCTGGCGCTACACCTCGCCCTACGAGCAGCTCTATGTCAGCGATGGCCAGCGCATCTGGCACTACGAGCCCGATCTGATGCAGGTGCAGGTGATGCGCTCGTTGCAGGGCGTGGATCCGACGGTGATGAAACTGCTGGATGGCAGCATTGATCCGCGCCAGCTCACGGTGCTGGACATCGCGCGGGACGCCGGCGGCGCGCGCCGCTATCATGCCCGCGTCGGCGATGTCACCGTCTGGATCGGGCTTGCGGGCAGGGCAAGCGCGGCGCGGCTGGCCTACGTGGAGCGCGTGGATGCGCTGGGCAACCGGAACGTCATTCGGCTGCTGGAGATGAAGCTTGCGCCGCCGCCGGCCAGCCTGTTTGCGTTCACGCCGCCCAGGGGCGTGGACGTGCTGCCGCTGGAGTAGGCGGCGATTGGCGCTTGGACGGGAACCTTGGAACGAATCCTTGAATCAGGACGGCACATGATGAAACGATGGCTGTGGATGGGCATGTTGATGGCAGGGTTTGGGGCGGCGGGCCTCGGCCTGCCGGGTGAGGCGCGCGCGGCGGCGCTGACGGCCAGCGATCTGTCGGCGGCGGCCGTGGGCGTGGCCAATGCCTGGACGGCCTCGGCGGACACTGCCGCGGCCGAGCACTACAACCCCGCTGGCATCGCCTGGCTGCCGGGCGCGGCGTTCGCGCTGGACTACGCGGCGCGCTACGAGAACATGTCGGCCAAGCTGGGCGGTGGCCAGGGCACGCCGTACAACCGAGCCAATCCGCGCAATCTGGCGTCGTTGTACGCCACCTGGATGCCGCGCGGCGGCGACTGGGGCGCGGGATTCGGGTTGGATATGCCGTTCTCGCTCAATACCCAGTGGGGCAGCGCCTTCGGCGGCCAGGCGCAGCGCACCAGTCTGGATGTGCTTCACCTGTCGCTGGACGCGGTGTATGCGCTGAACAGCAGCATGGCCGTGGCCGCGGGCGGCGACTGGTATGGCGGACGCGTGGACGTGGACAGCGCCACGACCCGCTTCCACGGGACGGACAACGCCGCCTTCGGCGGCCACGTGGCCTGGATGTGGCATCCCTCTCCGACCTGGTCGGTGGGCGCGGTGTTTCGCTCCGGGCCCAGGCTGAAGCTTTCGGGCACGGCGACGGGCGCGGTTTCCGGCTCTGCATCCACCACCGTTCGCCTGGCGGACGTGGCCCAGCTGGGCGTGGCGCGGGTGTTCGCCGACCGCTGGCGGCTGGAGGCGGACGCCCGCTGGGAGCACTGGTCGGCGTTCAACGATCTGAACGTGACGGGCGCGACCGGGTCGGAGGCCAATCCGCTGAACCTGCGCGATGCCGTCTCGGCGATGGTGGGGCTGACGTGGTTCTGGCGCGAGAAGACGCAATTCCGTTTCGGCTATGCCTTCGAGGGCGGGGCGACGCGCAAGAGCGGCTTCAACGCGCGCGTCGTGGATGGCGATGGCCATCGCCTGAGCCTCGGCGCCGGCTCGGACCTGATGGGGGCGCATTTCGACGTCGCCTACAGCTACATTTTCTATCCCGCGCGCACGGTGAGCGGTGCCTTCGCCGGCCGCTACAAGCAGCGCCGGCAGACGCTGGCCATCTCCGTGAGCAAGCGGTTCTGAGGGGCGTCTGAGCGAGGGCGATCTGTTCGCGGGAACGCGGCGGCAGGACGCGCCGCTGGCGCACCGGCTGCGGCCCGCATCGCTGGAGGAGGTGGCCGGCCAGCCGGAGCTGACCGCGCCGGACTCCTGGTTCGCCAGGCTGATTCGCGAAGGCCGCGCGGCGTCCTGCATTTTCTGGGGACCGCCGGGCGTGGGCAAGACGACGCTGGCGCAATTGATGGCCCGGGCGGCGAACATGCCGATGGCGCATTTGTCGGCCGTCTCCGCCGGCAAGGCCGAGGTGCGCGAGGTGGTGGATCGCGCCACGCGCGAGGGTCGGCCGCACCTGCTGTTTCTGGATGAGATCCATCGCTTCAACAAGGCCCAGCAGGACGTGCTTCTGCCATACGTGGAGGACGGCACGCTGGTGTTGGTGGGCGCGACCACCGAGAACCCGTCCTTTTCGCTGAACAATGCGTTGCTCTCGCGCTGCCGCGTGGTGGTGCTCAAGCCGCTGGATGCGGTGGCGCTTGAGGCGATCCTGCGCCGGGGCGTGGCGGCGCTGGCCTCCGACCATCCCGGCTTTGACGTGACGGACGAAACGCTGGCCTGGCTTGCGCGGGCGGCCTCCGGCGATGCGCGCTATGCCCTGAACGCGCTGGAGTCGCTGTTTCTCGCCGATGCCTCGCGCCAGTGGACGCTGGACGATGCCCGGGCGCACATCGGCCGCCGCGCCGCGCTCTACGACCGCGACGGCGACTTCCACTACGACCTGATTTCCGCCCTGCACAAGAGCGTGCGCGATTCGGACGCCGATGCGGCCTGCTACTGGCTGGCTCGCATGCTGGAGGCTGGCGAGGAGCCGCTGTATATTGCCCGGCGTCTCATCCGCATGGCCACCGAGGACGTGGGGCTGGCCGACCCCAGGGCGCTGACGGTGGCGCTGGATGCGTTGCGCATGTTCGAGGTGCTGGGCTCGCCCGAGGGCGAGCAGGGGCTGTTTGCGGCGGCCATCTACCTCGCGCTGGCGCCGAAGAGCAATGCCGCCTACATGGCCGAGAAGGCGGCGCGGCGACTGGCCAGGAAGACGGCCGATGCTCCGGTGCCGATGCACCTGCGCAATGCGCCGACGCGGCTGATGAAGGAGCTGGGCCACGGCGCGGGATACGAATACGCCCATGACGCGCCGGATGCGGTGACGGCGCAGGAGCACGCGCCCGATGGCGTGCGGCTGGAGGGCCTTTACCGGCCCACGGTGCGCGGTTTCGAGCGCACGCTGGACGAGCGGCTTCGCTGGCTGGCGCGGCGGCGCGCGGAGCTGCGGGGCGAGGCGCCGGCGGACGCCGCCGGGCCGGAAGAGGAGGAAACGCGATGAAGGAATTGCTGGCGATCGCGGCCGGCGGCGCGGTGGGGGCATCGCTGCGCTGGTGGCTGGCCGGGACGGTGCAGCGCCTGGCCGGGGGCGCGTTTCCCTGGGGCACGTTCGCGGTGAACGCGCTGGGCAGCTTCGCGCTGGGTTTCCTGTTCGTCTGGCTGCTGGAGCGTTCCTCGGCCGGCGAGCTGGCGCGCCTGTTCATCACCGTCGGCATGCTGGGCGCGTTCACCACGTTTTCGACCTATTCATTGGAGTCCGTGCGCCTGGTGCAGTCCGGCGCATTGCTCCTGGCCGCCGGCAACGTGCTGGGGCAGGTGGCGGTCTGCCTGCCGCTGACCTGGCTCGGGGTGCAGCTCGCGCGCGCGCTATAGTCTCATATATGGGCGCGGGCCGCGGCGGCCGTTCCCCGTTATCCGGCTCTCGTCAGGGTGTTCCGATCCGTGTGATGGAAGGGCGCGGGGGCGATGTCCACCCCCGCGTCGCCTTCCCAGATGCCGGCCAAGGGCGCCAGCGGCCCGAGCGGCATGCTCACGGCAGCGCCGGGCGATGGATGTGGTTCAGCCCCTCGTCGGTCAGGCTTTCCATGAAGGCGATGAGGTCGCTGATCTCCGCATCCGTCAGGTGCAATGGCTCGATGGCGGCATCCTGGTGGGGGTTCTTGGCGTCGCCGCCGCGGTTGTAGTGCTCGATGACCTG
>JALVTX010000282.1 GCA_027035825.1 Mariprofundaceae bacterium | reverse complement strand
TGGACGCCACGTGGAATGCCTCGCGCACCGATTCGCCGGTCAACGTGTTCGGCGCCAAGCTGTTGCAGCGGCGCTTCACGACGGCCGACTTCGCCATCGCGAACCTCAACAACCCCGCCGCCATCAACAATTACCGCACCGGCGTGGCCGTGAGCCTGCCCGTCTGGCAGGGCGGCGCGCTCTGGGCCGGCAAGCGCGCCGGCGAGGCCGGCGCCGATGCGGCCGACTGGCAATACGCCTCGGCCCGCCAGCAGACCATGCTGCGCGTCATCGAGGCGTTTGCCCGCCTGAAGGCGGCGCGCGCCGAGCGCCGCGCGGCCGAGCAGGCCGTGGCCGCGGCCAGGGATCATCTGGAGGACACCCGGGCGCTCAAGAAGCGGGGGCTGGCCATCGCCAGCGACGTGATGGACGCCCGCTCGCACTGGCTGGAGGCGCGCGTGAATCTTCAGTCCGCGCAACACGCCGAGGATGCCGCGCGCGACGAGATGCGCCGGCTGCTGGGCCTGCCGGCGGGCAGCCCCGTGCGGGCCGGCGGCGAATCCCGCCTGAGCCTTCCCGAGCGCGGGCTGGAAGAGTGGCTGAGGCTGGCGGAGGAAACACAACCCGCGATCAAGGCCGCCCGGAAGGCACTGGAAGCGGCCAGGGCCAAGGCGGACGCCGCGCGCGCGCCGTTCTTGCCGAGCGTGGCGCTGATGGCCAGCGAGGAATGGAACAACAACACGCCGGCGCCGAAGCACCCCAACGCGACCATCGCCGCCGACGTGCGCCTCAACCTGTTCGCCGGCGGCTCGGACAAGGCGCGGCTGCGCGCCGCGCGCGCCGAGGTGGAAGCGCGCAAGCTGGCCTTGCAGGATCTGATGCAGCGCATCCGCAACCAGGTGCGCGCCGCCTGGCGCGGCCTGGAGGAGGCGCGCATGCGACTGGAGGCCAGCCGACAGGTGCTGGCGCAAAGCGAGGAGTCGCTGCGCATCCGCAAGCTGCGCGCCGAGCAGGGGCTGGAAAAGACCTCGGACGTGCTGGACGCGCAGACCCGGCTGGACGCCGCGCGCGCCCGGGCCATCCATGCGCGCTACGCCCTGACCATCGCCAAGGCGCGACTCCTGGCCGCCGCCGGCCAACTCACCCCGGAGGTTATCCAATGAATCACCGTCATGGAACCATGCCGCTAGCCGCGGCGCTGACCGCGTCCCTCATGGCCGCCCTGCTCGCCGCCTGCGGCGCGCCCGAAAGCGAAACCTCGGCCGTGAACGAGCCTCACCCGGCGGTTCGGGCGCACGCGCTGCGGCTCGCGGCCGAGACACTGCCGGAGCATTACATCACCAGCGGCGTCGTCTCCAGCGACCACCGCGTGGCCATCTCCTCGCGGCTGGCGGGCTACATCCGCGAAATCGCCGCCCGCGAGGGTGACCGAGTGAAGAAGGGCCAGATGCTCGTACGCGTGGATCCGGTGAACGCGCGGCAGGCGCTGAACCAGGCGCTGGCCGACTTTGCCGACGCCAGGGCCGACCTGGAGCGCTACCGCAAGCTGCTGGCCGAGCACGCCGTCAGCCAGCAGCAGTTCGACAAGGTCAGGCTGCGCTACAAGGTCGCCAAGTCCCGCGTCGAGCAGGCGAAAAACCAGCTCGCCTATGCCGAAATCGCCTCGCCGGTCACCGGCATCGTGGTGAAGAAGGCGATGAACACCGGCGACATGGCCGCGCCCGGCGCGCCCATCCTGGTGGTGGAAGACCCAACGCAACTCTTGGTGGAAACCGACGTGTCGGCCCGCGCCGCCGCGCATCTCGCCGTGGGCGACGCGGTGGACGTGGTGATTCCGGCGCTGGATACCGTGCGCGGCGGCCACATCCGGCAGCTGGTGAACGCCGCCGACCCGGCCTCGCACCAGTTCCACGTGAAGATCGCCTTGGACGATACCCGGGGCGTGCATCCCGGCATGTTCGCCGAGGTGCGCTTCCGCACCGGTTCCAGGCAGGCGCTGCTGATTCCGGCGGCCGCCGTGGTGCATCGCGCGGGGCTCACCGGCGTCTATGTCGTGGATGACCAGGACGTGCTGCACTACCGCCAGATCCGCCTGGGCGAGCGGCATGGCGAGCGCGTGGAGGTTGCCGCCGGCCTGCGCGCAGGCGAACGCATCGCCTGGGGCGAGGGGCTCGCCACCGGCATGAAGCTCGCCGGCGCCGCGACCCAGGATGCTCCAGGCAACAAGGCCGGAGGCCGGTAAGCGACCATGAGCGAAAGACAACCCACGGAACCGAGGCTGAACATCGCCGGCCGCCTGGGCGCGGCGGCGATGAAGACCAACCTCACGCCCATCATCAGCCTGCTGATCTTCCTGGTGGGCGTGGTGGCGCTGTTCATCACCCCGCGCGAGGAGAACCCGCAGATCGACGTGCCGGCGGCCAACGTGCTGGTGCGCATGCAGGGGGCGAGCCCGGCCGAGGTGCGCAACCTGGTGGTGAAACCGCTGGAGCGGGTGCTGCGCGAGATGCCGGGCATCGATCACACCTTCGGCATGGCGCAGGACTCGATGGGCGTGGTGACCGTGATGTTCAAGGTCGGTGAGGACAAGGAGTCGAGCCTCGTCAAGCTCTACGACCGCATCATGCACAACCTCGACCGCATCCCGCCCGGCGCCTCGCAGCCGCTGGTCAAGCCGCTGGACGTGGACGACGTGCCGGTGTCCGTGATCACGCTCTCCTCGCCGGACATGGACGGGCTGGCGCTCAAGCGCTTGGCCGAGCGCGTGATGGAGCAGCTTGCGCCACTGCCGAACGTGTCCGTGGCCAGCATCTTCGGCGGCCGCGACCACGAGATTTCCATCCAGCTGAATCCGGCCCGGCTCGCCGCCTACCACATCACGCTGGGCCAGCTCCACCAGGTGCTGGCCGCGGCCAACGCCGGCGGCCCCGAGGGCGACCTGGTGGGCGATGACGTGGTACGCCGCGTCTGGCTGGACGGCTACCTGAAGAACGCCGACGAGGTGGGACGGCTCATCGTCGGCCAGTGGCACGGCAAGCCGGTTTACCTGCGCGACATCGCAAGCATCCAGGACGGCCCGGCCGAGGTGACCACCTACCACCGCATCGGCTTCGGCCCCGCCGGGCGCAAACAGGCGCATCTGGCGCAGGCCGACACCGAGATGCCGGCGGTTTCCATCGCGCTGGCCAAGAAGCGCGGCTCCAACGCCGTGTTCGTCACCCGCGCCATCGAGGAGAAGCTCGACAGCCTCAAGGGCGAGCTGATTCCGGACAACGTGAACGTGACCATCACCCGCGATTCCGGCGCGCGCGCCGACGACGCGGTAAACATGCTCATCGAGCACCTGGGCATCGCCATCGTCTCGGTGGTGGTGATCCTGCTCGTCTTCCTCGGCTGGCGCGAGGCCACCATCGTGACGCTGAACATCCCGCTGATTCTGTTCATCGTGCTGGCCATCGGCCTGCTCGCGGGGCAGACCATCAACCGCATCACGCTGTTCGCGCTGATCCTGGCGCTGGGCCTGCTGGTGGACGACGCCATCGTGGTCATCGAGAACATCCACCGCCACCTGCACCGGGGCGCGGCCTCGCTGAAGGACAAGGCGCGGCTCATCATCACCGCCACCAACGAAACCGGCAAGCCCACCATCATCGCCACCATCGCGGTGATCCTGGCCTTCATTCCGATGGCCTTCGTCACCGGCATGATGGGGCCGTACATGGGGCCGATTCCGTTCAACGCGCCGGTGGCGATGGCCGCCTCGCTGGTGATTGCCTACATGTTCACGCCGTGGATCGCCCAGCGCTGGATGCCCTGCAAGGAAACCTCGCCGACGCT
>JALVTX010000281.1 GCA_027035825.1 Mariprofundaceae bacterium | reverse complement strand
ACCTGCAACTCGGCGTCGGCGACTACCGCGTGCTGGTGCGCGGGGCCGAGATCGGGCGCGGCGAGATTCGCCCGCGCAACCTGCTGGCGCTGGAAAGCCAGCAGACCGCCGAAACGGTGGACGGCATTCCGACGCAGGAGCCGGCCTTCGGCCTGCCGGCGCTGTGGATCGAGCAGGACAGGCGGCAGCAGGCGGAGCTGGCCGGATACACGGTGGTGGAGCCGGCCACCGTCATCGTCACTCACATCACCGAGCTGCTGCGCCAGCACGCGCACGAAATCCTCGACCGCGTCCAGGTGCAGGAGCTGCTGGACAGCCTGGCCGAGCGGCACCCGCGCATCGTCGAGGAAATCGTGCCCTCGCAGGTGTCGCCGGGGCTGTTGCAGAACGTGTTGCAACGGCTGCTGGCCGAGTGGGTTCCAATTCGCGACCTGCTGGCCATTCTGGAAACGCTGGCGGACGCGCAGGCCGAGCAGCAGGACGTGGACGCGCTGGTGGAACGCGTGCGCCTGCGCATCGGCCGCGCCATCGTGCAGCAATACCTGAACGATCGCGGCGAGCTCCGCGCCTTCACCCTGCACCCGGCGCTGGAGCAGGACATGGGCGAGCGCCTGGCCTCGCAAGGCGCGCCCTCGGCGCTGCCGATGGACATCCAGCACTGGCAGCGCTTCGTCGCCAACCTCAACGACGCCATCAGCCGCCACGAGGACATGGACACGCCGGTCGTGCTCGTCTCTCCCGCGCTGCGGCCGGCGCTCTCGGGCGCATTGCGCCGGGTGCTGCCGCGCGTTGCCGTGCTCTCCATCGCCGAGGTGCCGTCAAACATCACCATCCAGCCGCTGGAACAGGTGGGCGTGTAAGCCATGCGCGTGCGCGTGTTCACCGCTCCCCGCCTGCACGAGGCCCTGGCCCGGGTGCGCCGCGAACTGGGGCCGGAGGCCGTGATTCTCGACCGCCAGCGCAAGGTCAACGGCAACAATGAGGCGCTCTGGCAGGTGCACGCGGCGCTGGATGCCGAGCCTCAGGGCGATACGGTCGAACAGGCCGGCAAGCGGGCCCGCGCCGCCAGCGACCGGCCGGACGCCAGCGAGCGCCAGCGGCTGGAGGCCTCGATGCAGCGGCTGGAGCGGCTCATCTCCGGCCTGAGCCGGCAGGAAGCCGAGGCTCTGCGCGCCTGCCTGCCCGACGAGGATGCGCGTCAAGCCTTTGACCAGCTCGTGCGCCTGGGCGTCAATCCCGACCACGCGGCCGATATGGCCGCCGACTTCGCCGCGCGCCAGCCGGTGGCGGCCGGCATGCTCGCTTGGGGGGAGAAGCCGCGCCCGAAACGCAAGCGCGAGGTCATCCTGCTCACCGGCCCCGCCGGCGGCGGCAAGACGCTGCTCGCCGCCAAGCTGGCCACTTGGTACAGCCTGCGCGGCGTGTCCGTGGCCTTTGTCAGCACGGACACCGAGCGCATGGGCGGGCTGGAGACGCTGAACGCCTTCGCGGAGGTGCTCGGAGCGCCGGCGCTGCCCCTGCGCCGGGCGGAACAGGCCGCCGACATCGCGGGCCGGCTCGAATCGGCACGATTGGTGCTAGTGGATAGCGAGGGCTGGAGTCCCGCCAGCCGCGCCGGCCTGAAACGCCAGCGGCCGCTGTGGGACGCCCTGAAACCCGACCGTCGCTGGCTCGTGATGCCGGCGACGATGGACGAGAGCGACGGCATGAGACTGATGGATGCGGCCACGGGCCTGAATGTCAACGAACTGGCGTTCACCAAGGTGGACGAGACCTGCATGATCGGCAAGCTGGTCAACTGGGCCGGCGCCTCCGGCATGGCGTTGTCCTGCTGCGGCTACGGGCAGGATGCCGCCGAGGGCGTAGGACTGCTCACGCCGCGGGCGTTGACCTCGCTCTTGGCCAGCCACGCGGAGCGGGAGGCGCGCGCATGAGCCCGCATCCGCAACCCGTCGCCCGGCCGCCGCGCGTCATCGCTGTCACCAGCGGCAAGGGCGGCGTGGGCAAGACCATGTTCTCCGTGCACCTGGCGGCGCGCGCGGCCCGGCGCGGCCAGCGCGTGCTGCTGATGGACGCCGACCTGGGCCTGGCCAACGTGGACGTGATGCTCGGCGTCTCGCCCGCCGCCTCCATCCAGCAGGTCGTCGAGGACGAATGTCCGCTCCAGGACGTGCTGGTGCGCTGCGAGGAGGGCGGCGGCTTCGACGTCATCCCCGGCGGCTCGGGCCTGCACGGGCTGACCCGCCTTTCGTCCGCGCAGCAGCGCATCCTGCTGGACGAAATGGACGCGCTTGGCCCGGGTTACGACCTGGTGCTCATCGACACCGCCGCCGGCATCGGCGATAACGTGATGTATTTCGTGTCCGCGTCGGAATCGGCCGTCGTCGTGCTCACGCCCGATCCCACCTCGCTCACCGACGCCTACGCACTCATCAAGGTGCTCTCGCGCCAGCGGAACATGCGCCGCTTCATGGTGGTGGTCAACCAGGCGGCCGAGCTGGACGCCCAAATCACCTTCCGGCGGCTGTTGTCCGTCGCCGACCGCTACCTGGACGTGCACCTGGAATACATGGGCCATGTGCCGGAATCCGGCAACGTCCGTCGCGCCATTCAGTCCCAACGGCTGATGACGCCCGGCTCGACCATGCCCGCGGAACTGGAAAATGCGCTGGACGCGGTGCTCGATCATCCCCGGGACGGGGCGCGCGGCGGCTTGCGCTTCTTCTGGCAACACGCGCTCAGCGACGCCATGGCCAACGACGACGAACCAAGGAGGGCTTCCGCATGAATGCCAGACAGGCCTCCGTCTGCGGCGGTTGCATCGGATTGCTGACCGCGTTCGCCATCGCCATGCTCTTCAAGCTGGATTTCACGGACGCCGCCTACCGGGCGGCCGTCCTCACCTGCGGCGGGGCGTGGATGGGCGCGCTCCTGGCATGGCTCGACGAGCTGCTGCCCGAAACGGACGGCGAAGAGCAGGAACGCCATCCGTGAACGTGGCCTATCAAGAAGCGCGCGGGGAGCGACAGAACGCCGAGCGGCTGCTGGAGGAATACCTGCCGCTCATCCGCTACCACGCCGACCAGCTGCGGCGGCGCGTGCCCGATTCCGTGGAGCTGGACGACCTGATTGACGCCGGCGTCCTGGGGCTCCTGGACGCCGCCCGGCGCTTCGACCCCGAGCGCGATGTGCAGTTCAAGACCTTTGTCGCCTTCCGCGTGCGCGGCGCGATGATTGACTACCTGCGCCAGTTCGACTGGATGCCGCGCACGCTGCGCGATTCCTCGCGGCAGATGCAGCAGGCCCTGATGGAGCTGGAGCAGCGTTACGGCCGCCCGGCGGAGGATGCCGAAGTGGCGGCGCACCTGGGCCTCTCGCTGGAGGAATACCGCCAGCGCCTGGAGCAGGTGCGCGGCATGACCGTGGTCTATTTCGACGACCTGCCCAAGCCCCAGGGCGTCGAGGATATGGATATCCTCGAAACGCTGGAGGGCGACCCGGGCGACCGGCCAGAGGCGCGCACCGCCCTCGCCCTGTTTGCGGAGCGGCTGGCCAGCGCCATCGAACGACTGCCGGCACGCGAGCGCGTGCTGCTCACGCTCTACTACTACGAGGAACTGAACATGAAGGAAGTGGCGCTGGTGCTCGGCCTGACCGAATCCCGCGTCTCGCAAATACATTCCCAGATGGTGCTGCGGCTGCGCGGCCTGATGGGGCTGGACGGAGGAGAATCATGAACATGCTGACGAATGCCGACATGCTGAACATGGCGCTGGATGCGCTGATGATCGCCGCCATTGGCGGGCTGTGGCTGATGTGGGCCCGGGCCTC
>JALVTX010000280.1 GCA_027035825.1 Mariprofundaceae bacterium | reverse complement strand
TCTACAACCACATCCGACCGCACAAGGCCTTGAACCTCCTACCGCCCGCACAGTATCTTGCCAGCCTCAATCCCAGAATGGCGGCCTGAATCCACGCCTTTGTCTCATATGTAGTGGACTAGGACATCCCCTCCCATTTTGCGGCCGGTTTGGGCATGATTCCGCGCCCATGGATGCTGCCCCTTCCACCACGGCCCTGGCCTGGCAACTGGCCGGGCTGGCCCGTGAGCCGAAGCTCACCGTCTTCATCTGCCCGGACGTTCGCACTTACCGGCAAATGGTCGAGGAGCTGGGTTTCCTGCTCCAGGATGCGCCTGAACGCCTGTGGCGCTTTCCCGCCTGGGAGGTGCTCCCCTACGACCGGGTCAGCCCGCATCACGCCATCGTCGGCGAACGGTTCGCCACCCTGGCCCGGCTCCTGCGCGAACCCGCCCCGGCAGGCGTGCTCCTCACCTCGCTGCCGGCATGGCTGCACCGCATCGCGCCGCCGGATATCGTCTCCGCTCACGTCTGGCAACTGAAGCGCGGGGATGCGCTGGACATTGCCGCCCTCAAGGAGCGGCTGGCGCGCGCTGGCATGCGCGCCGCGGATCGGGTGCTGGCCAGCGGCGAGTTCGCCGTGCGCGGCGGCATCCTGGATGTCTGGCCGCCCACCCGCGACGCGCCGGTGCGGTTGGACATGTTCGGCGACGAGATCGAATCCATCCGCGTCTTCGATCCCGAGACCCAGCGCTCCAGCGAGGAACTGGAAGCGCTGGTGAGCGCGCCGGCGCGCGAGGTGATTCTGGACGAGACGGGACGGCAACGCTTCGTGGCCGCGTTCCGCGCCCGTTTTCCGCACCTCAGGAGGCATCCGATGCAAAAGGCGGCCGAGGCTGGCCGGCCACACCCTGGCATCGAGTCCCTGCTGCCCCTAGCCTACGAGGAAACGGCGCGGCTGCCCGATTACCTGCCCGAGGGCGCGCGCCTGCTCGCCCCCCCGGACATCGAGGAGCGGCGGGCGGAGTTCGCCGCCCGCGTGCGCGACCAGTTCGAACTGGTGCGCGCAACACAGGAGCCGGTGGTCAGCCCGCAGGAGTTGTACGCGATCGAAACGCCGGTGCGCGCCGATGCGTTGTCCGATGCTCCGGGCCTGCGCGAGCCCCCCTCGCTGGAATCGCTGGCGGACGCGCCCCATCCGCTGCAAGCCTTCCGCCAGCAGCTAAGGGAGCACCTTGCCGCCGGCGGACGCGCCCTGTTGGTGGCGCACGGCCCCGGCCAGATGGAGCGCATGCTGGAGGCGCTGGAGCTGGTAGAGGCGCCCCGCTGCGAGGGCGTGGCGGACATGCCAGCCGATGCGCTGGTCGCCGCCGCCTTGGGCTGGCTGGCCCGGGGACTGGCCATCGAGAACGAGCGCCTCTGGCTGCTGACCGGCCGCGAGGTGCTGGGCCAGCGGCTGCCGCGCCGACGCATGCGAGCCGCCACCGTCACCCGCGCCGACGCCTTCGCGAGCCTGCGCGAACTGGCGCCGGGCGATCCCGTCGTGCATGAAGATCACGGCGTCGGGCGCTATCGGGGACTTGTGGCCATGCCCTCCGGCGACGGCCAGGCGGACTTCATCCACATCGAATACGCCGAGGGCGCGAGCGTTTACGTGCCGGTGGACGAACTGGGCCGCCTGCACCGCTACACCGGCGACGAGACGCCGCCCCTGCACAAGCTGGGCTCGGAGAAATGGAAACGCACGCGCGAGAAGGCCCGGCGCGACCTCCTGGCCATGGCGCACGAGCTGATTGACGTGGAGGCCGCCCGCCGCCGCGTCCGGCGGCCGCCCTGCCGGCTGGAGGGCGACATCCGGCGCGACTACGAGGAGTTCGCGGCCCGCTTCCCGTTCGAGGAAACCGACGACCAGGTCGCCGCCATTGACGCCGTGCTGGAAGACCTGGCGCGCGAGACGCCGATGGATCGGGTGATCTGCGGCGATGTCGGCTTCGGCAAGACCGAGGTGGCCATGCGCGCCGCCTTTGTCGTGGCCAGATGCGGCCGGCAGGTGGCGGTGCTCGCGCCCACCACGGTGCTGGCCAGCCAGCACCTGGCCAGTTTCCGCGAGCGTTTCGCCGGCGCGGGAATGGTCATCGAGGCCGTCACCCGCCTGCAAACGGCCGGGGAGATCGAACGCATCCGCCGCGAGCTGGAATCGGGCCGGATTCGCATCGTCATCGGCACCCATCGCCTGCTCTCGGACGCCTTCCGCTTCGCCGATCTGGGGCTGGTCGTGGTGGACGAGGAGCAGCGCTTCGGCGTCCGCCACAAGGAGAAGCTGAAAACCCTCCAGGCCGGCGCCGACGTGCTGACACTGACCGCCACGCCCATCCCGCGCACGCTGCACCAGACCCTCTCCGGCCTGCGTGGCGTCTCCATCATCAGCACGCCGCCGGGCGAGCGCGAGGCCATCCGCACCATGGTCGCGCCGTTCGACCCGCACCTGGCCAACGAGGCCATCCGCCGCGAGCTCTATCGCGGCGGGCAGGTCTATTACCTGCACAACCACGTCAAGAGCATCGAGCGCATCGCCCGCCGCCTGCGCGAGGAGGTGCCCGAGGCGGACATCGCCATCGCCCACGGCCAGATGCCGCCCGTCGAGCTCGACCGCGCGATGATGCGCTTCTACGAAGGGCAGGTGCACGTGCTGGTCTGCACCACCATCGTCGAGTCGGGGCTGGACGTGCCCAACGCCAACACGCTGATCGTCGAGCGCGCCGACCTCCTGGGTCTGGCGCAGTTGCACCAGATTCGCGGCCGCGTGGGGCGCAGCCACCGCCAGGCCTACGCCTACCTGTTCACGCCCGACCCGCGCGCGATGACGCCGGATGCCCGCGATCGCCTCCAGGTCATCGCAGAGCACGCCGAGCTGGGCGCGGGCTTCCTCATCGCCCGTCACGACATGGAGCTTCGCGGCGCGGGCAACCTGCTGGGCGCGGAGCAGTCCGGCCAGATCGAGGCCATCGGGCTGGACATGTATCTGGACATGCTCTCCCGGGCCATCCGCGAATCGCGCGGCCTGCCGGATGCGACCGCCCGCCCCGTCGAGCTGCGGCTGGGCGGCAACGCCATCCTGCCGCCGGACTACATCCCGCAGGCGGGCGAGCGGCTGGCGCTTTACCGTCGCATCGCCGACATGGATTCCGACGAGCAGGCGCACCTCCTGTTCGAGGAGATGACCGACCGCTTCGGCCCCATGCCCGAGGAGGCGCGGCTGACGCTGGAGCATGCGCGCATCCGCTGGCGGGCGCGCAAGCTGGCGCTGGCCGCCGTGCGCGCCGAACCGCGCGGCATCCGGCTCCATTTCACGGCCGACTCGCCGATCGACCCGGCCCGGATGCTGGCGCGCGTGCAGCGCGAGCCGAACCGTTTCCGCCTCACGCCGGACGGAAACCTGACCCTGCTCGCCGAGGAAAGCGACCGACGCGCCCGGCTCGCCGCTTGCATCGCCTTCCTCGACGAACTGCTGGCCGAGGTCTGAGGGCCCTGTCGCTGGCAATCGCCGTCCGCTTCGATAGCCTCGCCCATCATGAATCCACGCCGCCCCACGCTCCGCCGGCCCGGCCTGCTGTTCATGGACATGGACTCCACCCTCATCCAGTGCGAATGCATTGACGAAATCGCCGACTTCCTCGGCATCAAGCCGCAGGTGGCCGCGATTACCGAGCGGGCCATGCGCGGCGAGTTGGATTTCGCCGCCTCGCTCACCGAGCGGGTGCAACTGCTGGCGGGCCTTGAGGAATCGGTGCTGGATCGCGTCTATGCCGAGCGCATCCGCCTCACCCCCGGCGCGGAGGAGCTGATCGCCACGCT
>JALVTX010000279.1 GCA_027035825.1 Mariprofundaceae bacterium | reverse complement strand
GGACATGAGCGGCGAGGGCCTGTTTTACAAGCGCCTGCAACTGGAAGCGCATGTCGAGAACGCGGACGCGCGCGTGGACAGCCTGGCTGTGCGCTCGTCGGCGCTGGACATGGCCGGTCGCGGCACGGTGCGGCTGGACACCGGCCGCATTGACTTGTACGCCACGGTGCGACCATTGCAGAACCTGGACGCGTTGCTGAACATGATTCCCTTCCTGCGCGACATCCTGCTGGGGCCAGGCGGCAGCGTGTTTCGCAAGGTCTATCACGTGCACGGGCCGCTCCAGAACGCCAGGGTGGAGCCCGCGGACGTGAAGGCCGCTGGCCTGCCGGGCGGGGGCCTGATCGAGCAGTTGTTCACGCTCCCCTCGCGCTGGTTCGGCAAGGAGTAGCGGCGACCGTCGCGCGGCTTGCGCGGCGTTTCCAAAAACGGGGCCGGCGCTTATACTCGGCTCCATGGAACTCATCATGCTGGACACCGAGACGACGGGGCTGTCCCCGTTGCAGGGCGACCGCATGGTGGAAATCGGCGCCATCCGCGTCTCCCGCCGCGAAATCCGGCACGACAGCGTGTTCCACCACTACATCAATCCTGGCCGGCCGATTCCCCAGGAGGTGGTGCGCATTCACGGCATTGACGACGCCAGGGTGAAGGACGCTCCCCGGTTCGCCGACATCGCGGCCGATTTCCTGGCCTTCATCGAGGGGGCGACGCTGGTCATCCACAACGCCTCGTTCGACCTGGGATTCCTGATGAACGAGCTGCGGCTGGAAGGCTTTCCGGACATCAATGACGCGCCCGTGATCGATTCGCTGGCCTTCGCCCGGGAGAAACACCCGGGCCAGCGCAACAGCCTGGATGCGCTGTGCGACCGCTATGGCATCGATCGCTCGCGGCGCGAGAAGCATGGCGCGCTGCTCGATGCCGAGCTCCTGGCCGAGGTGTATCTGGCGATGACGGGCGGGCGGCAGTTCTCGCTGGGCATGGATGCCGAGCCCCGGCCAGCCTCCAGTTTCGTGCAGTTGCCGGAGGCCGCGCGGGCGCGGGCGGAGAAGACCGAGACCGCGGAGCTGACGCGTCGCGCACCGCCGCCGCTGCCCGAGGAGGATATTCAGGCGCACGAGGCGCTCCTGGAGCGGATTCACAGCGAAAGCGGCCAGGCCATCTGGCGACTGCCGCCGCTGGAGGCCTGATGCTGATTCCCTCGCCCGTGCTGGTCATTTGCGCCGGCAATCTCTGCCGCAGTCCCTTTGCGGAGGGCTACATGCGCAAGCGCTTCGAGGCCGCCGGGGCGCCGGTCGAGGTGTTCAGCCGCGGCCTGCTGACCCTGCCCAACCAGCGGCCGCCGCTGGAGGCGCGGGAGGCCGCGCGCGTGTTCGGCGTGGATTTGTCCGGCCATGTGGCGCAGCCGCTTCTGGGCGGCGATCTCGACCGCGCGGGCCTCGTGCTGGTAATGAGCCCCGATCAGCGCAAGCACCTGGCGCGGATGAAGCCCGCGGCCATCGGCAAGGTGTTCCTGCTGTCGCAGCCGGCGGATGGCGCCCCGGTGCCCGATCCGATGGGCCGCGATGCGGCCTTTTTCGAGCAGGTGTATGCGGATATCGCGGCGCTGGTGGACGCGTGGCTCACGCGCTTTGGCGTCGCGGCGGCGTGAGCCGGCTTGCGAAACGACGGGCCTTGGCCAACAATATGCGCCACGTGGCCGGCGCGCTCTCGGGCGGGTGTAGTTCAATGGTAGAACATCAGCTTCCCAAGCTGAGAACGTGGGTTCGATTCCCATCACCCGCTCCATCTTCCCATCGCCCCTGACGCTTGACGGCCATGGTTCGATTCTCCTTCCCCCTGAGCCCGCGCATGGAGGCCTTCCTGCAGTTGCGCAACGGGCTGGCCTGCCTGCTGGCGGCCGAGCGTGAGCGGCAGCCGCTGGCCTGGTTGCAGGCCTGCGCGGACGTGCGGCTGTCGCTGACCGGAGACCAGGGGCGGCGGCCCGCCCTGCCCGAGGTGATGGGGCTGCTGGTGACGATGCAGGCGCATCTGGAGCAACTGGCCGAGGATCACCCGCGCTTTCGCGAGCGCATCATGGCCTCCTGCGCGCAGCTGGAGCGGCATGCGGCGGCCCTGCGCGAGGAGCAGGATGAGGCGCAGCAATGGCTGGAAGGGGATGCGTGGGTCGAGGCATGGCTGAATGCGCTGAAAAAGCAGGACTGGCTGGGCCACAAACGCGGCCTGCCGTCGGCCTTGCCGGCCCTGTGGGGCAACGATTCGCGGCGGCGGGAAGCGCTGTCGCGGCTGTCGGGCCTGGCGGACGCGGTGGAAAGCCTGCACGCGATGCTGCACGATTACGTGGACTGGCAGGGGCGCGTGGCCGCCGAGGGTTCGGATCAGTTGCAGCCCGACCGCGGGCAGCGTTTCGGGCTGGTGATCGTGGGCTTGAGCGAGGAGCAGGTGAGGGACGGCCTGATGCCGGACATTTCCGGCAATCGCCTGGCCATTCGCGTTCGCTTCCAGCGCTGGGCGCCCGGCCGCCCGGCCGCGCCCGTCACCGAGGACGTGGCCTATCGCGCCATGCTGGTGCCGGTGGCCTGACGTGGCGCGGGTGGACGTTTTCCGCTGTCCCGTCTGCCGCAAGTCGGTGCGGCGCGAGAATCCGGACTTCCCGTTTTGCAGCGAACGCTGCCGCCAGATCGATCTCGGGCGCTGGGCGGGCGAGGACTACCGCATTCCGGGCGAGCCGGCGACGCCCTGGGACATGAATCTCGAGGGCGATGACTGACGCAAGGCACGGCCGGCTGATTCTCGCCTCCACGTCGCCGTATCGCCGCGAACTGCTTTCCCGCCTGCGCCTGCCCTTCGAGGCCATTGCTCCGGACTACCGGGAAGAGGCGCCTGAAGGACTGCCGCCTGCCGAGGAGGCCCGGCGCCATGCGCTGGGCAAGGCCCGGGCCGTGGCCGCGCGCCACCCGGGGGCCTGGGTCATCGGCTCCGACCAGGTGGCCCAGATGGCCGGCCGCGAGAGCGAGCGGCTGGGCAAGCCCGGCGGATTCGAGGCGGCCCGCGACCAGCTGCGCCGGCTTTCGGGGCGGGCCGTGGATTTCCTGACCGGCGTGGCGCTGCTCCAGGAAGGGCGCGAGCGCAGCCATGTCGAGGTGTTCCGCGTCGTGTTTCGCGAACTGAGCGATGCCGACATCGAAACCTACCTGAACGCCGATCGGCCCTGGGATTGCGCCGGCAGTTTCAAGTCCGAGGGGCTGGGCATCTGCCTGCTGGACCGCATGGAAGGGCGCGATCCCACGGCGCTGGTGGGCTTGCCGCTGATCACCCTGTGCGACTGGCTTGCGCCGCTGTCGCGGCCGGATTTTGGCGGGAATTTGGCCTAGGGTCTGATCAGTCCGGCAGGCGCGCCTTGTCCGGCCACTGGCATTCGTCGTAAATCGGGCAGATGTGGCACTTGGGCTTGCGCGCGGTGCAGATGTAGCGGCCATGCAGCACCAGCCAGTGATGCGCGTCCTTCAGGTATTCCTTGGGCACGATGTCCATCAGCCGCTTCTCCACCGCCAGCGGGGTCTTGCCGGGCGCCAGCCCCGTCCGGTTGGCGACGCGAAAGATGTGCGTGTCCACCGCGATGGTCGGCGCGCCATGCAGCACGTTCAGCACCACGTTGGCCGTCTTGCGTCCCACGCCGGGCAGCTTCTCCAGTTCCTCCCGCGTTTCGGGAATCTTGCCGCCGTGCTCGCGGACGAGGATTTCCGAGGCGCGGATGATGTTGCGCGCCTTGCTGTTGTAGAGGCCGATGGAGGAGATGTAGCGCTTCAGGCCTTCCTCGCCGAGCTTCAGCATGGCCTCG
>JALVTX010000278.1 GCA_027035825.1 Mariprofundaceae bacterium | reverse complement strand
ACAACCACATCCGACCGCACAAGGCCTTGAACCTCCTACCGCCCGCACAGTATCTTGCCAGCCTCAATCCCAGAATGGCGGCCTGAATCCACGCCTTTGTCTCATATGTAGTGGACTAGGACAGATGATTGACACGCCCCGCCCCCCCGCTGACACTTTGGCCATGGATGCAAACGCCCGGGCACGGTCGCAACTGGACCAGCTTTACGCCCCTCCCGAAGAAGAGATTCTCCATCGCATTCGCGCAATCAAGCAGGAACTGGGCGAGCGCGTGTTGATCCTCGGCCACCACTACCAGCGCGAGGAGGTCATCGCCTTCGCCGACATCACCGGCGACTCGCTGAAGCTGGCGCAACAGGCGGCGCAAACGAACGCGCCGAACATCATCTTCTGCGGCGTCCACTTCATGGCCGAGACGGCAGACATCCTGACCGGCGACGACCAGCACGTGATCCTGCCCGACCCGGCCGCCGGCTGCTCGATGGCGGACATGGCCGACGAGGAGCAGGTCGCCCGCTGCTGGCGCGAACTGGCCGAGGTCATCAACCCCGACGAATGCGTCACCCCGGTCACCTACATCAACTCCACGGCGGCGCTCAAGGCCTTCTGCGGCCGCCACGGCGGCATCGTCTGCACCTCGAGCAATGCGCGGCGCATCATGGAATGGGCCTGGCGCCGGCGCGAGAAGATCCTGTTCTTCCCCGACCAGCACCTGGGCGAGAACACCGCCGTCGCCATGGGCGTGCCGGATAAAGCCATGATCCTCTGGGATCCGTTCCAGCCGCTCGGCGGCAACCAGCCCGAGGACATCCGCCGCGCGCGACTGATCCTCTGGAAGGGCTTCTGCTCGGTGCACCAGTTGTTCCGCCCCGAGCACGCCGAGGCCATGCGTCGCGAGCACCCAGGCATCGAGATTCTCGCCCATCCCGAATGCTCGCGCGCGGTCTGCGAGACGGCCGATTTCGTCGGCTCCACCGAGGCCATCATCCGCCACGTCAGCGAGGCGCCGGCAGGCAGCAGCTTCGCCATCGCCACGGAGCTGAACCTGGTCAACCGCCTGCGCATCCAGCATCCGGACAAGCCGGTGTATTTCCTCTCGCCCACCATCTGCATGTGCTCGACGATGTTCCGCACCGATCCGCAGCACCTGTACGCGGCGCTCGCGGACATTCGTGACGGCCGGCCGGGCAACCGCGTCACCGTTCCGGAAAGCGACGCCGGCCCGGCCCGGCTGGCGCTCGACCGGATGTTGGAACTTGGCTGACCGCGCGCGCGCCCTGGCGCTGACGGCGGCCCTGGCATTGGCGGCCGGGGCAGGCCTGCCGCCGGCGGCGCTGGCCGAGAGCAAGCCGCCGGCAAACCCGGATGCAGCCTCCCCTGTTCCGTCTCCCGCGACGCCGTCTCCCGCGACGGATCTGGCCCCGTCCCAGGCGCAATCACGGAAGTCATCACAGGCGCCCAAGGAGCCGACGCCGGCGGAGCTCGGCCGCACGCTCGACGCCCTTGGGCAGGAACTGGAAGCCTTCGCGCGAGGGCCGGATGCGCGCCTCGCCCCGCAGACCACCACTCAGGCCCGCGCCGTGCTGGGCGCGGCCATCGTCGCCCGCCGCCGACATGACGCGGCGGCGCTTGCCGAATCGCTGCGAACCGCCCGCTCCCTGCTCGCCTCCGCGCGCAAGCTGGCGGCATCCTTCCGCGCCAAGCACAAAGACGTGCTGAAGCTGGAACGCGCGGCGCGCGAGGCCGCCGGGGACATCCCCGCGCCCGACCTGGCCGCGGCGGAGCGCAAGCTGGATACCCTTGCCGCCGCCGTGGAACGCGGCGACCTGAACCAGGCCGCCCGCCTCCATGACGAGGCCGCGCAGGCCTTCACCAGCGTGCTGAGAACCAAGCTGCCGCCGCTGCTGGACAAGACGGACGCCGCCCTCCTCAAGGCCAGGCGCGCCGGGGCCAAGCGCTATGCGCCCACGCTTTATGAGGCCGCCCGCAAGTGGCTGGCCGGCGCGCTGGCCTGGGTCAACGGCGCCAGCCGCGTCGCGCCCGAGCATCCGCGGCGCGGCCTGATGCTGGCGGAGGCGGCAAAAGGCATGGCCGAGCAGGTCAAGCAGCTCCGCAAGCATCCGGACAGCTACGAAAAGCTGCTGCTGGAAGCGCGCACCCGGCGCGTGCGCCTGGCCCTGGCCCTCGGCCTGGAGGCCGATCCGTCCGACCCTCTGGCCGACGTGGATGAGCAGGCCCTGCTTGCCGCCATCGGCAAGCTGAAGAACGACCTGACCCGCGAGCGCAAGGCCCGCATGCGGGAGAAGGATGCGCTGAAAGCCGAGTATGAACGCAAGCTCGCCGAACAGACCGAGGCCGTGCGCCAGCAGATGCAGGCCCAGGCGGCGGCGCAGATCGCGCAGCTCAAGGAAGCCTTCCGCGCCAAGCTGGAGCGCGAAACCTTCGAGTCCCGGCGGCTGAAGACGCTGCGCAAGCTGTTCAAGAAGGGCGAGGTGCAAGTGCTGAGCAACCTCGACGGCTCGGTGCTCATCCGGCTCTCGGCGCTGAAGTTCGCGCCGGGCAAGAGCACGCTGGATCGGCGCTATTTCGACCTTCTGCGCCGCGTCAAGAAGGCGCTGGAGCTTTATCCCGACCGCAAGATCGTCATCGAGGGGCACACGGACAACAAGGGCGACGCCCGCGCCAACCAGGTGCTGTCGCTCAAGCGCGCCGAGGGCGTGCGCGACTTCCTCGTCGCCGCCGGCATGCGCGCCGCCCGCCTGAAGGCGCTGGGCTTCGGCGAGGTGCGGCCCATCGCCAGCAACGACTACGAACGGGGACGGGCCATGAACCGCCGCATTGACATCATCATCCAGCCGGCGGGCGGCAAGTGATCGACCGCCAGCACCTGGCCAGCCTGCCCGATGACATCCGCACCCACGCGGAGGGGCTGCTGGAAGCCTTCCGCAAGGATGTCCCCTACAAGCGCGCCATCATCACCGAAATCATGCAGCTGTTGACCGAGCCCCAGGCCGCGGCCGACCTGAAGATGCTGGCCAGCGTGCTGGAGGAGGTGCGCAAGGGCCTGCACGTGTTCGCGCCCTACAAGGCCGTGCGCAAGGTCTGTGTCTTCGGCTCGGCCCGCACCCCGCCCGAGCACCCCCAATACCGCCAGGCCCGGCGCTGTGCCGAACTCATCCGGGAAAACGGCATGATGGTTATCACCGGCGGCGGCGGCGGCATCATGCAGGCCGCGAACGAGGGTGCGGGCCGCGAGCACTCCTTCGGCATCAACATCAACCTGCCGATGGAGCAGTTCCCGAACCCCGTCGTGGACGGCTCCCCGCGCCACTTCTATTGCAAGTATTTCTTCACCCGCAAGCTGTTTTTCCTGAAGGAAAGCGACGCCGTGGTGCTGGCCGCCGGCGGCTTCGGCACGCTGGACGAGGCATTCGAGACGCTCACCCTGTTGCAGACGGGCCGCAACCCGCCCATCCCGGTGGTGCTGCTGGAAGCGCCGGGCGACGACTACTGGGGGCCGCTGGTGCATTCCTGGCTACGCCGCCTGGCGGACAACCGCCTCATCAGCCCGCACGACCGGAACTTCCTCTACCACACGGACTGCGCCGAATCGGCCGTGCGCCACATCACCGGCTTCTACGTGAACTATCACAGCTTTCGCTATGTCGGCGAATGGATGCTGCTGCGCATCCTGACCCCGCTCTCCGCCGACGCGCTGGAGCGGTTGAACGCCGAGTTCTCCGACGTGCTCGAAGGCCCGATCGAACAGGTGTTCCGCTGGCCCCGGAGCGATGACGAGGAATTCATGCACCTGCCGCGACTGCGGATGAAGCTGAACCGCGGCCGCATGAACGTGCTGCCGGAAATCATTCGTCGCATGAACGC
>JALVTX010000277.1 GCA_027035825.1 Mariprofundaceae bacterium | reverse complement strand
CGATCGAACAGGTGTTCCGCTGGCCCCGGAGCGATGACGAGGAATTCATGCACCTGCCGCGACTGCGGATGAAGCTGAACCGCGGCCGCATGAACGTGCTGCCGGAAATCATTCGTCGCATGAACGCTATCGTGGAGCATGAAAACGGGCACGAGGCATAGACCCCTCGCCCGATCATCCCGGTTCCGTCACCCCAGCTCGGCCAGCAACCGCTCCATCATCGCCTCGGCCTGCCGCGCATAGCCGCCTCCGAAGAGATTGGCATGGTTGAGCACATGATAGAGATTGTAGAGGTTCCTGCGCACCGCGTACCCCGGATCCAGCGGCCAGGCCGCGCGGTAGGCGGCATGAAAGCCGGGGCCAAACCCGCCGAACAGCTCGGTCATCGCGATATCCGCCTCGCGGTCGCCGTAATACGTGGCCGGATCGAAGATGACCGGCTCGCCATCCGCCAGCGCGCCATGATTGCCGCCCCACAGGTCGCCATGCAGCAGCGATGCGGGCGGCGCATAGCCGTCGAAGAAGCGGTGCATGTCCGCCATCAGTCGCTCGCCCAGGGTTTGCAGGCGGCCGCGGTAGCCATTCCGCGCCGCCAATTCCAACTGGAACCGCAATCTGCGGTCGCGGTAGAACGACGGCCAATCCCTGTCCGGCGCATTGATCTGGGGCGTGGAACCGATGGTATTGTCCCGGCGCCAGCCATGGCGCGCCTCGACATGCCGGTGCATGGCCGCCAACCGCTCGCCCAGCCGGGCATCGGCATCGCCGCCCCCGCCGGCCATGTCCAGATATTCCAGCGCCAGGAACGCGCGCCCGCCAGCCCTCCCCGTGCAAACCGGCCTTGGCGCACGCACCGTGTCCGTGGCCAGGATGGCGCCCAATCCCTCGGCTTCCGCCTCGAACATCCCGATTCGACTGGCATCGTTGAGCTTGACGAAGAAGCATTGGCCCGCGCCTTCCAGCCGCCACGCCTCGTTGATGCTGCCGCCGCCGACGCGACGGACGTCCTCCACCCGGAATGGCGCGCCCGTGGCCTCGCTGATGGCGCGCCCGATGTCGTCCAGCATCCGGAAAGAGGTCAGGCTCTCCGCGGCCGATGTCGGCGCCGCCACTTGTACACGACCGCCAGCCGCCAGCCGATGCGCACGGTGAGGTAGCCCAGCACGCCGGCGGCCAGCCCCACCACGGCGCAGCCCAGCAGGAATGGCTGCCAGATGTGCGAGAAGGCATGCATCAGCCACGACCAACTGAAACCATCGAAGGGCACGGGATGATCCGGCAAGCCCATCAGCCATTGCCCCACCTTGTAGGCGAAATAGAACATGGGCGGCATGGTGAGCGGATTGGTGAGCCAGACCAGCGCCACGGATATCGGAATGTTCACGTGCACGAGGATGGCCAGCGTGGCGGCCAGCAGCATCTGGAACGGAACCGGGACAAAGGCCATCGAAAGCCCGACGAAGAACGCGCCCGCGACCGAATGCCGGTTCAGATGCCACAATGCCGGGTTATGCAGCCACGAACCGAGGCAATTCAGGCACTTCTGCCGTTTGATGGTGGCATGATCCGGCATGTAGCGTTGAATCAGCTTGCGCGGCATGGGAATGGATTGTGCTGTCCGGCCGCGCGCATGGCAAGCTCCGTCAGCGCATCACCCATGCTTCGCCAGAGCGAGCCTCGCCAACGCCGCCCAGGCCCGGCTTCACGGCCGGATGGCCTCCGCGCCCCCCGCGTAGGGGCGAAGCGCCTCGGGAATCGTCACCGAACCATCCTCACGCCAGCCGTTTTCCAGGATCGCCACCAGCGTGCGGCCGATGGCCAGTCCGGATCCGTTCAGCGTGGCCACGGGCCGGGGCTTGCCATTCTCGTCGCGGTAGCGGATGCCGGCCCGCCGTCCCTGGAACTGGCCGAACGATGAGCAGGATGAAATCTCGCGGTAAGCGCCCTGCCCCGGCAACCACACCTCCAGGTCATAGGTCTTCTCGGCCGAAAATCCGAGATCGCCGGCGCAAAGTTCGACCACGCGGTAGGGCAGCCCGAGCGCCTGCAACACGGCCTCGGCATGGCGGGTCAGCTCCTCCAGCTCCTCCAGCGCCTGCTCGGGCCGCGTCAGTCGCACCAGCTCCACCTTGTCGAACTGGTGCTGGCGAATCATGCCGCGCACGTCGCGGCCGGCCGAGCCCGCCTCGCGCCGGAAACAGGGCGTATAGGCGCAATGCCGAACGGGCAGCGTGTCCGCATCCAGGATCTCGCCCTGATAGAGATTGGTCACCGGCACCTCGGCGGTGGGAATCAGGAACCGATCCTCGCCCTCCAGCTTGTAGAGATCGTCGGCGAACTTCGGCAACTGCCCCGTGCCGGTCATCGTCTTGCGGTTCACGATGGCCGGCACCCACACCTCGTCGTAGCCGTGCCTGTCCACGTGCATGTCCAGCATGAACTGCATCAGCGCCCGCTCCAGCCGCGCCCCCATGCCCCGCAGCACGGTGAAGCGGCTGCCGGCCAGCTTCGCGCCGGCCTCGAAGTCGAGCAGGCCCAGCCGCTCGCCAATCTCCCAATGCGGCGGCACGGCATCCTGGCGCGGCTCGCCCCAGCGGCGAATCTCGACATTGTCCGATTCGTCGGCGCCATCGGGCACGCTCGCGTGCGGCGGGTTGGGAATCTCCAGCAGCGCCTCGGCGAAGGCTTCCTCGGCCTCGCGCGCCTCGCGCTCCAGCGCCTTGACCTGCCGCGCCACCTCGCCCATGCGCGCCAGTTCCGCGGCCGCGTCCTCGCCAGCCGCCTTCTTCTGGCCGATCAGCCTGGAAACGCGGTTGCGCTCGGCCTGCAAGGCCTCAAGCTTGGTTTTCAGTTCCCGCTGCCGCACATCCAGCTTGCGCGCCCGGCCCCATGGGCCTTTCGGGTCAATGACTTCGATCCCTCTGCGAACAAGTTGAGCCTGCATGGCGTCGAACGACGCCCGGAACTCGCGCCGGTCAATCATGCGTCGCCCTGGTCATCGGCGGCGCCGGCGTTCTCGTCCTCGCCCTGGCGCTCGGCCACGCGCACCGCGCCCACCACCTTCTCTTCCGGCGAACACTCGATGAGCTTCACGCCCTGGGTGTTGCGGCCGATCAGCGACACGCCATCCATGCGGATGCGCACCAGCCGGCCGGTATCCGTCATCAGCATGACCTGATCGTCGTCCGTCACCTGGAGCGCCGCCACCATGGCGCCGTTGCGGCCGCCCGTCTTCAGCGTGAACACGCCCTGCCCGGCGCGCTTCTGGCGCGGGTATTCGCTCATCGGCGTGCGCTTGCCGAAGCCGTTCTCGCTGACCGACAGCAGGCTCGCGCCCTCGGCCACCAGCGTCATCGCAATCACCTGGTCGCCGGCGGGCAGGCGCATGCCGGTCACGCCGCGCGTCGCGCGGCCCATCGGGCGCACCTCGGTCTCGGAGAAGCGAATCGCCTTGCCGCCGCTGGAAGCCAGCAGGATCTCCTGCTCGCCGTTGGAGACGCGCACGGCCATCAGGTCATCGCCCTCCTCCAGTTTGATGGCGATGATGCCATTGGCGCGGATGTGCGCGTAGTCGGTCAGCGGCGTCTTCTTCACCAGGCCGTTCTTCGTGGCCATCACGATGTAGCGCCCCTCGGTGAATTCGCGCACCGCCAGCGTGGCCGAAATGCGCTCGCCCTTCTCCACTGGCAGCAGGTTCACCAGCGCCTTGCCGCGCGCGGCGCGGCCGGCCTGCGGAATCTCGTACACCTTCTTGCGGAACACGCGCCCGCGATTGGAGAAGAACAGCAGGTAGTCATGGGTGGAGGCCGTCATCAACTGGGCGACGAAATCCTCCTCCTTGGTCGTCATCGCCGTCTTGCCCTTGCCGCCCCGCCGCTGGGCCCGGTAGAGCGA
>JALVTX010000276.1 GCA_027035825.1 Mariprofundaceae bacterium | reverse complement strand
TGAGCTATGCCGTGCCCGAGGGCGTCGAGGTCAAGGTGGAGCAGAGCCGCATCACCATTTCCGGCGCCGACAAGCAGCGCGTCGGCCAGGTGGCGGCCGAGATTCGCGCCTTCCGTCCGCCCGAGCCATACAAGGGCAAGGGCGTGCGCTACGTGGATGAATACGTGGCGATGAAAGAAGGCAAGAAGGCCTAGAGGAGAGGAACATGGGTGTGAAGCGTTACGAAAAGAATGCGATGGTGCGCCGCGCGCGCCGTGTGCGCGCCCGCGTCAAGGCGAGCGGTCGCCCGCGTCTGAGCGTGTTCCGCTCCAGCCGCCATATCTATGCCCAGATCATCGACGACGCGGCGGGACGCACGCTGGCGGCGGCCTCCAGCCTCGAGGCCGATGTGAAGGCCGGCGGCAACAAGGAGGGCGCGGCCGAGGTCGGGCGCCTGATTGGCGAGCGGGCGAAGAAGGCCGGCATCACCGAGGTGGCCTTCGATCGCGGCCGCTATCCGTATCACGGCCGCGTGCGGGCGCTGGCGGATGGCGCGCGCGAAGCCGGACTGAAGTTCTAGGAGCATTGGAATGATTAATACGGAAGAGCTGGAACTGACCGAAAAGCTGGTGCACATCAACCGCGTGGCCAAGACCGTGGCCGGCGGTCGCCGCATGGGCTTCTCGGCGCTGATGGTGGTGGGCGATGGCAACGGCCACGTGGGCTTCGGCCACGCCAAGGCCAAGGAAGTGCCGGAGGCCATCCGCAAGGCCAACGAGATTGCCCGCCGCAACCTCATCTTCGTGCCCCGCAAGGGCGGCACCATTCATTTCGAGGTGCTGGGCCGCCAGGACGCCTCGCGCGTGATGCTCAAGCCCGCCAGCGAGGGCACGGGCGTGATCGCCAGCAGCGCCGTGCGCGCGGTGATGGACGCGGCCGGCATCAAGGACGTGCTGACCAAGGCGCTGGGCTCGCGCAATCCGCTGAATCTGGTGCGGGCGACGTTCAACGGCCTGCGCCAGCTGGAAACGCCGGAGCAGGTGGCCGAGCGTCGCGGCAAGGCCGCCAAGGGAGCGGAAGGATGAGCAAGAAGAACACGATTCGCGTCCGCCAGTTCAAGAGCGGCATCGGCTATGCGAAGGATCAGAAGGCCACGCTGCGCGGCCTGGGCTTCCGTCGTCTGAACCAGGTGGTGGAGCTGGAGGATACGCCGGCCGTTCGCGGCATGATCAACAAGGTGCGCCATCTGGTGCGCATCGAATCGTAAGGAGCGGGCGATGAAGCTGAACGAACTGAAGCCGACCCCGGGTTCGCGCCGGGGACGCAAGCGCCTGGGCTGCGGCGTGGGTTCCGGCCACGGCAAGACGGCCGGGCGCGGTCACAAGGGCCAGAAGTCCCGCACCGGCGGCAAGATCGCGCGCGGGTTCGAGGGTGGCCAGATGCCGCTGATCCGCCGCGTGCCCAAGCGCGGCTTCACGCCGCGGGCGCGCACGCCGTGGCAGGTGGTCAACGTGGGCCAGCTGGAGCGCTTCGAGGAAGGCGCGCACGTGGATGCGGCGGCGCTGTACGAGGCGGGGCTGGTTCGCAACGCGGTGGACCCGGTGAAGCTGCTGGGCCAGGGCGAGCTGGGCAAGAAGCTGGACATCGCGGTGGCGGCGGCCTCGGCGCAGGCGGCGGCCAAGGTGGAGGCGGCGGGCGGAAGCCTGAAGCTCACCCGCTCCTGACGGGCGGCTAAACGATGTTCGAACGCGCGGGGCAGCTGGCCGGACTGGCCGACATGGGCAAGATTCCCGAGCTGAAGAGCCGCATTCTCTTCACGCTCGGCATGCTGATCGTCTATCGCATCGGCGCCCATATCCCCGTGCCCGGCATCGACGCCCACGTGCTGGCCGAAATCTTCAAGCAGGCGCAGGGCACGATGCTCGGCATGTTCGATATGTTCTCGGGCGGCGCCCTGCGGCGGCTGACCATCTTCGCGCTGGGCATCATGCCCTACATCTCGGCCGCCATCATTCTGCAACTGATGACGGTGGTGTCGCCCAAGCTGGAGCAGCTGAAGAAGGAGGGCGAGGCCGGGCGTCGCAAGATCACGCAATACACCCGCTACGGCACGGTGATCCTGGCCATCTTCCAGTCCGTCGGCATTGCCGTGGGCATGGAGTCCTTCTCGGTCAACGGCATGCCGGCGGTGGTGGAGCCGGGCTGGCCGTTCCGCCTGATGACGGTGCTGACGCTGACCTCCGGCACGGTGTTCCTGATGTGGGTGGGCGAGCAGATCACCGAGCGCGGCATCGGCAACGGCATTTCGCTCATCATCTTCTCGGGCATCGTCGCGGGCCTGCCGCGTGCCGTCGGCTCGACGCTGGAGCTGGCGCGCACGGGCGAATATTCGGCCTTCACGGTGTTGTTCCTGTTCGCCACGGCCATCGTCGTCACCGGCGTGGTGGTCTGGTTCGAGCGGGCGCAGCGGCGCATTCCGATTCAGTACGCCAAGCGGCAGGTGGGCAACCGTCTGTATGGCGGCAAGTCCTCCTTCCTGCCGCTAAAGATCAACACGGCCGGCGTGATTCCGCCCATCTTCGCCTCCTCGCTGATCCTGCTGCCGGCCACGTTCGCGCAGTTCACGCGCCACGCGGAAGGCTTCGGCTGGCTGGGCGACGTGGCGGCGCTGCTGTCGCCGGGCAGCTGGCTGTACATGACGGTGTTCTCGCTGCTCATTGTCTTCTTCTGCTTCTTCTACACGGCCATCGTGTTCGATCCGAAGGAGACGGCCGACCAGCTGAAGAAGCATGGCGGCTTCATTCCGGGCATCCGTCCGGGGCAGAAGACGGCGGAATACATTGACTCCGTGCTCACCCGCATCACCGTGGTCGGGGCCATTTACGTCACGCTGGTCTGCCTGCTGCCGCAATACCTGATTTCCGAGTTGTCCGTGCCGTTCTATTTCGGCGGCACCAGCCTGCTCATCGTGGTGGTGGTGACGATGGACACGATGTCCCAGATCCAGGCGCATCTGCTCACGCACCAGTACGAAGGCATGATGAAACAGGCGCGGCTGAAGACCGGCCGCTAGAATTCGATGAACATCGTTCTGTTCGGGCCGCCGGGCGTCGGCAAGGGCACGCAGGGCGCGCGGCTGGCGCGAGAGACCGGCATCGCGCACCTGGCGATGGGCGACATCCTGCGCGCGGCCGTGCGCGAGGGCACCGAGGCCGGCCGCAAGGCCAGGGAATACATGGATGCCGGGCAACTGGCGCCTGATGACGTGGTCGTCGAGATGATCGAGGATCGCATCCTTCGCGATGGCGCGAACGGCTTCCTGCTGGATGGCTTTCCGCGCAACGTGGCGCAGGCCGAGGCCCTGGACGCGATGCTGGCCCGGCACGGGCTGAAGCTGGATCGGGTGGTGTTCATGGACGCGCCGGAGGCCGAGCTCATCGAGCGGCTGGCCGGGCGTTTGGTGTGCCGGGCTTGCGGTTTGAGCTTTCATCGGCATTATTCGCCTCCCCGCGAGGAAGGGGTCTGCGACGCCTGCGGCGGCGAGCTCTACCAGCGCGAGGACGACCGCGAGGAGGTCATCGCCCAGCGATTGGCCGTCTATCGCGAGCAGACCGCGCCGCTGCTGGAGTTCTACCGGAACAAGCCGGGCTTCGTGCGGCTGGATGCCGCGGGCGAGATGGATGAGGTGTACGCGGCGCTGCGCGAGGCGGTGAGGTAACGGATGGCGAAGGAAGACATCATTGAAATGTCCGGCGAGGTGATCGAGAAGCTGCCGAACGCGATGTTCAAGGTTCGGCTGGAGAACGGTCACGAGGTGCTGGCGACGATTTCGGGCAAGATGCGCAAGTATTACATCCGCATCCTGCCGGGCGATCGGGTGACGGTGGAGATTTCCCCCTACGATCTGTCCCGCGGGCGCA
>JALVTX010000275.1 GCA_027035825.1 Mariprofundaceae bacterium | reverse complement strand
GTCCAAGGCGGAAATCATTCGCCTGGGCCTGGATCTCGGTCTCGATTACGCGCTGACGCACTCATGCTACGACCCGGCCCCCGACGGTCAGCCGTGCGGCCATTGCGATTCCTGCCGCTTCCGCCGGCAAGGATTCGCCGAGCTGGGGCTTGCCGATCCGCTCCCCTACCCGGACGACTGAGCGGGCCGCGGTTGCCTTTGCGCCGGAAGCAATCTGGGCATCTCCGAATAGTCCGGCATGGCCGCGACAGGCCTTGCGGGATGCCTGTGGGGAACGAGCGCAAGGCGCGAGGCGCGGCGCATGGTGGTTCCATGCGCAAGCCGAGCAACGCCGCAGACCGCCCGAGCCTTGCGTCCAAGGCCCTGTCCCGAAGGGTTGCGCCCCAATCGCGCCCTCGCGGCGTCAGGCTCCTTGGCATCGTGGCTGTGGCCACGACCTGCGTCGCCTTCCTTGCGATCATCGCGATTGGATGCGCAACACGGCCTATGGCGGATTAATCAGAGATGCCCTAGTTCTGGCGATAGGGGCGTTGCAGCAACTGGCCGAAGAGTTGGCGCAGCGTGGGCCGCAGCCGGCGGCGATCCACGATGGCGTCCACCAGGCCGTGTTCCAGCAGGAACTCGGCGCGCTGGAAGCCTTCCGGCAGCTCCTGGTTGACCGTTTCACGGATCACGCGCGGCCCCGCAAAGCCCACCAGCGCCTTGGGCTCGACCAGCACGATGTCGCCCAGCCAGGCCACGGAGGCCGAGACGCCCCCCATCGTCGGGTCGGTCAGCAGGCTGATGAAGGGCACGCGCTCCTGTTGCAGCCGCTTGGCGGCGGCGGAGGTCTTGGCCATCTGCATCAGCGACAGCACGCCCTCCTGCATGCGCGCGCCGCCCGATGCGGCCACCAGCAGGTAGGGGCAGCGGCGCTCGAGCGCGCGCTCCATGCCGCGCACGATCTTTTCGCCGGCGACCGAGCCCATGCTCCCGCCCATGAACCCGAACTCGAAGATGGAGGCGGAGACGGTGAGCCCCTCGATGTCGCCCAGGTAGTTGCGCACGGAGTCTTCCTCGCCGGCCTTTTTCGACGCTTCCTTCAGCCGGTCGCGGTATTTCTTCTTGTCGCGGAATTCCAGCGGATCGCGCGACCGCAGTTCCGTGTCCAGGTGTTCGAACGTGCCCTCGTCGAACAGGAAGCGGGCCCGGTCGGCCGCCGCGACGCGGTGATGATGGCCGCACTTGGGGCAGACCATCAGGCTGCGCTCCATCTCTTTGTTGTAGATGGCCTCGCAGCAGCTCGGACACTTGATCCACAGCCCTTCGGGCGGGCTCTGGCGGGAACGCCCCAGGATCGCCGAGGGACGCTCAATCAGGCGGGTGATCCAGTTCATGCGCGCATACCACCTAGAAGAGGAGTTCGTCCACCTGCGTCAGCATGCGCAGGTGGGGAAGATACAGCGATTCCACCTCGGCCGTCAGGACATTCAGCGTTTCCGGCTTCATGTGGTAGAGATAGACGGGGACGTCGCCCAGCTTGTCGAACTTCTTCAGTTCACTGGCCATGCCGTTCGGGGTCAGGTGGCCGCTGATCTCGGCCAGGTGCTCGTGCTTGTTCGGGAACGAACAGTCCATGATGATGCCCTTGAGGTTGGGCTGGGCGTTGGCGACTTCCCAGATGCGGTCGGTGTGGCCGGTGTCCGCCGTGTAGATGAACTGCTGCCCGTCCTCATCGAGCAGGAAGCCGGTGCAGGGCACCGGGTGGTTGACCGGAATGGCGGTGACGGTGACGCCATCGGCCTCCACCGGCTCCTCCGGCCGGATTTCATGCAGGGCCAGGATGGGATCGTGCTCGTTGGGGATCTTCGTGAAATCCGGCCACACCTGGTTGTTGAGGAAGTGCTTGCGCAGCACCTCCAGGTTCTCGGCCAGCGAATGGATGACGATCTGGCGGTTTTCCTTGAAGCCGCCCAGCCGCTTGAGCGAGCGGTTGTCGGCCAGGAAGGCGATGTCCTTGATGTGATCCAGGTGCGTGTGCGACAGGAAAATGTGGCGAATGCCGAACTGGTCTTCCAGATCGAGCCCCTCGGTGGGCGATCCGGCGTCGAGCAGGATGGAGTCGTTCACCAGGAACGAGGTCAGGTGAAAGCCCAGCAGTTGCCCGCCGTAGCAGCCCAGAACCTTGATTCTCAAGCCGCGCCCCCGCGCTGCATGGCGGCGCGCATGGATGATGCGACACGCTCCATGGCCTCAATCATGGCACATTCGTCCGACAAATGCTCGGAAATCTGTTTTACCAGCTCGCTGCCGACCACCACGCCGTCGGCGAATGCCGCCACCCGCGCTGCCTGTTCGGGCGTCTTGATGCCGAAGCCGACGCAGACGGGCAGCCCGGCCTCGCGGCGCAGGGTCTCGACCTGCCGGCGCACCGCCTCGGTCTCGCCCATGTCCGCGCCGGTGATGCCGGTGAGCGAGACATAGTAGATGAAACCGCTGCCGTGGCGGGCGGCCAGCCGCCGGCGATCCGCCGATGAGGTGGGCGCCACCAGGCGGATGTTGTGCAGCCGGTGCGCGGCCAGCGCCGCGTCCACCTCGGCCGATTCCTCCACCGGGATGTCCACCAGCAGCACGCCGTCCGCCCCCGCCAGCGCGGCCTCGCTGGCGAAGGCCTCGAAGCCCATCGCGTAGGCCGTGTTGCCATAGCCCATCAGCACGATGCCGGCGGCCGGCGCGGCCTTGCGCACGGCGGCGGTGATGCGGAACACGTCGTTCATGTGCGTGCCCGCCGCCAGCGCCCGCTCGCTGGCGGCCTGGATGATGGGGCCGTCGGCCATCGGGTCGGAGAACGGCATGCCGATCTCGATGATGTCCGCGTGGCGCGCCAGCGTCGTCAGCAGGCGGACGGAAGCGTCCGGGTTCGGGTCGCCGGCGGTGAGGAAGCCGACCAGCGCGGCGCGGTTCTCCGCGCGGCAGCGCTCGAAACAGTTGGCCAGACGATCCAGGCTCATGTGTCGTCCTCCGTCCAGCCCAGGGCCTTGAACACGGTGTTCATGTCCTTGTCGCCGCGGCCGGAGAGGTTGACCAGCACGTGCCGGTCGGCGGGCAGGTCGCGGGCGATGCGCAGCGCGGCGGCCAGCGCATGGCTGGACTCAAGCGCCGGGATGATGCCCTCGGCGCGGGTGAGTTTCTGGAAGGCGTCCAGCGCCTCGGCGTCGGTCGCCGCATCCAGCTCCAGCTCGCCCGCCTCGTGCATCGCCGCCAGCTCCGGCCCCACGCCGGGGTAGTCCAGACCGGCCGAGATGCTGTGCGTGCCCTGGATCTGGCCGTCTTCGTCTTCCAGCAGGCAGGTGAGGTTGCCGTGCAGGATGCCGGGCTTGCCGGCCGCCAGCGAGGCCGCGTGACGGCCGCTGCCCAGGCCCTCGCCCGCGGCTTCCACGGCCACCAGCCGCACGTCATCGTCGCGCAGGGGGTGCAGCAGGCCCATGGCGTTGGAGCCGCCGCCGACGCAGGCCACGGCCACGTCCGGCAGGCATCCGGCCTGCGCCAGCATCTGCGCCCGCGCTTCCTGGCCGATCACGGCATGGAACTGGCGCACCATCAGCGGGTAGGGGTGCGGCCCGGCCACGGTGCCGATGATGTAGAACGTGTCCTCGCAGGTGGCGACCCAGTCGCGCAGGGCCTCGTTCAGCGCATCCTTCAGCGTGGCCGTGCCGGAGTCCACGGCAATCACGTTGGCGCCCAAGAGACGCATGCGCAGCACGTTCGGCCGCTGCCGCTCCACGTCCTCGCGGCCCATGTAGACGTCGCAATCCATGCCGAACATCGCCGCCACCGTGGCCGTGGCGACGCCGTGCTGCCCGGCGCCGGTTTCGGCGATGACGCGCCGCTTGCCCATGCGCCGGGCCAGCAGCCCCTGGCCGATGGTGTTGTTGATCTTGTGGGCGCCGGT
>JALVTX010000274.1 GCA_027035825.1 Mariprofundaceae bacterium | reverse complement strand
TGGGCGATGAACCCGACGCCGCATGCATCGTGCTCGAACCGCGGGTCGTAAAGCCCTTGGCGGGCGGGAAATGCGGATGGTGCTGTCAACGGGTTCATGCCTGCTCCTCGTTGTGTCGCGATTTGAAAAGGTGGCCTGCGCCCTCGGCGCAAGGCCGCGCAATATAGCGAAATCGCCGCCGATTCTCCAGTGCCGGATGGGAGCGGAAACGGGAGCTTGATGCGGGCCGTTTCCGCGCGACAATGGCCGTATGGACAACCGCGCGAACACGGCCATCGACGCCGCGCCCTGCTGCCTGGCGGTGGGCGGTTCGGATTCCTGCGGCGGAGCGGGCATCCAGGCCGATTTGCGCGTGTTTGCACGCCTTGGCGTGCGCGGATGCTCCGCCATCACGGCGCTGACGGCGCAGAACCCGGCCCGCGTCACCCGCGTGGAGTCCGCGCCGCTGGCCCAGTTCGACGCCGAACTGCACGCGATTTCCGACCACTACGCCATTGCCGCCGTCAAGACCGGCATGCTGACCAGCGCCGAACACATCGGCGTGCTGCTGGCCTGGCTGGATCTCCACGCCCCTGACGCGGCGCTGGTGGTGGACCCGGTGGCCGTGGCCAGCAGCGGCCGCGCGCTGCTGGACGAGGCGGGGTTCGAGGTGTTGCGTCATCAACTGGCGCCGCGCGCCACGTTGCTGACCCCGAACCTGGACGAGGCCGCGCGGCTTCTGGGGCGTTCGCCGGATGCGGCGGAGCGCGATGCTGGCGAGCTGGCCCGCGAGCTGCTGGATGCGCTGGCGGGGGACTCAGCCGTGCTGGTCAAGGGCGGGCACGCAGAGCCGGCGGAAAAAGGGGAGATGGTCTGCGATGTGCTGGCGCTGCCGGATGGACGCCTGCGGCGCTTCGAACACCCGAGAAAACCGCTGGATGCGGAGCGCCTGCATGGCACCGGATGCCGCCTGGCCGCCGCCGCGGCCGCCAGGCTGGCGCTGGGCGATGCGATCGAGCAGGCCGTGGAGCACGCCATCGAGTTTCTTCAGGACGACCTGTTGCCATCTAAAGAATAGGCGTTACCCTGTCACGCAAAAGGGCAGGAAGGGGACGCGCATGGCCAGGCCGAAATACCGCATTACGCCCGAGGATCACTGGTTCGCCCGTCGCTGGGTGGAGAAGAAATTGGCCAATCCCGGCTGGCTGGGCGCCGCGCGCGCCTTTGCGGCACAACAGGACTGGAATCAGCGCGAGGAAACGGCCAATGCGTTGAACGACTGGTGCGAGCGCTGGTTGACCTCGGAGCAGTGGACGCAACTGAAGAACGCGATCCGCGCCAGCCGACGACGGGCGCGGGGAGCGGACGTCGTTACCGTGACCCTGTCACGTTATGCATGGTCGATTTTGGAGTTCTGGGCCCGTCGCGACGGGTGCACGCTCTCCGAGGTCATCGAACGCAGGCTGGGGCACAGGCGGTAGGCGCATTCCATTTCGGTTCCGGAGGCGCGGCTCCATCGAATCAGCAAAAGAAAACCGCCCTCCGAAGAGGGCGGTTTCGTTGTCGTACCTACGACTTGTTGCCGATAGTCCCCACCATCGGACTTTCTGCTACATTAGGCCATCATAGCTTCAAGGGAGGGCCTGTCAATGGGTTATCGGCTGGGAATTGACATGGGCACGGCCTCGATCGGCCTTGCCCGCATGGAACTGGACGATGCGGGCGAACCGATTGATATTGATGGTTCGGTGCTGATTTTTGAGGAGCCGCTCGAACCGTCCCCGAGCGCGGGCGTGGGCGCGCCAAAGAAGGCGACGCGGCGGGAGAAGCGATCCGCGCGCCGCTTGCTTGAGCGGCGCAAGCGCGATGCCCGCTGGATCAGAAGGCATTACGGCGCGCTCGGCATTGACGAGGAGAACCTTACGGATGCCCGGGTATTCGCGGCCAATGGCGTGCGCAATATTCACGAACTGCGCGCCAAGGCCGCGCGCGAGTCCGTCACGCTGCCCGCTCTGATCCGCGTGCTGGGCAAGATGCGCAAGCGCCGGGGCTACAAGGGACGCTTCCGGGACACGAGCAATCCCGGCGAGGTTCAGGCCGGCATTCAGGCCTTGCGCGCCGCGATGGAGCAGGCCGGGTGCGAGACGCTGGGCGAGTATCTCCTCTGGCGATATGAGCGGGGAGAAACCCTCAAGCTGAAGGAAGCGGGGCTTTACGCGCACCGGACGATGGTCGAGGAGGAATTCGAGCGCATCTGGGGCATTCAGGCGAAGCATCACCCGGAGCTTGCCGGCGAGTGCGAGGGCAAGCCGTGGCGCGAGATTCTGCACGACTATGTGTTCTACCAGCGGCCGCTGCGCTCCCCGGCGCCGCTGGTGGGGCGGTGCGAGCTGGAGCCGACGTTGCCGCGCGCGCCGAAGGCCCAGCCGGTGTTTCAGGCATTTCGCATCGTGAAGACGCTGAATGATCTGGCTTGGTCGGATGGCACGCCCCTATCGTCAGAACAGCGCGACTGCATCGCCGGTTTGCTTCGGGATCCGCGCAAGCTGCGCGCGGATGGCACGATCACGTTCGACAAGATATACGAGGAGCTGCTGCGGCGGGGGCTGATGCACGAGGCGGGCGTGACGCTCAATCTCGATGCGGGCGGCCGACGCCACCTGAAGGGCGACCTGACACGCAAGACGCTGGCGCGCATGGACCTGCTCGCAGCCTGGAATACGCTCGACGAGCCCGTGCAGCGGCAGGTCATCAACCTGCTGGCGGACATGGGGTCGCCCGAGGTGTTCGACGTTCCGGACTGGGCCGAAAACCTGCGCACGCCATCCGGGAAGAAACGCAAGCTGCATCCGGACACCGTGCGCTTCATCGACGAGATGGCCGGTCATCCGAAGTTCGGCAGGCTCGCCGCGATGGGCTTTGACTCCGGCCGCGCCGAGTATTCGATCAAGGCCATGCGGAAGCTGCTGCCGCTGATGCTGCGCGAGAGCATGCAGGAAAGTGACGCCAAGGACGCCGCCTACCCGGACTGGCGTCGCAAGAAGGGCGAGCAGCCCGAACTCAGCGAACGGCTTGCGCCGCATCCCGCGACCGGCAATGTCTCCGTGGATTGCGCGCTGCGCAACCTGCGGCGGGAAATCAACCGCATCATCGCCGAGCACGGGCCGCCCGATGAAATCATCATCGAGATGAGCCGGGACATGCGGCTGGGCTATCGCAAGCGCGAGGAAATCAGTCGCCGGATCGCGGCTAACGAGCGGGCGCGCCGCCAGGCCCGGAAGAAACTCGATGAGGCTGGTTATCCGCCGACGGAGCGAAACGTGCTGCGCTATCTGCTGTGGACGGAGCAGGAGCAGCGATGGTGCCCGTTTTGCGATGGAGCCATCAATCTTGCCGATGCCCTGGATGGCAACGCGACGAATATCGAGCACATCATCCCCTTCAGCCTCACGCGCGTCGGTCGCCAGCGCTCGAAGCTGGTATTGGCGCACACCCGCTGCAACATGGAGAAGGGCAACCGCACGCCCTGGCAGGCTTGGGGCGGGGATGAAGCGCGCTGGGGCGTCATCGAGGCCCGGGCCAGGTCATTCGAGGAGCGGAAGCTTTATGGCAAGGCGCGGCAGATCTTGCTGCGGGATTTCGAGGAGGACGTGCTGACCGACGAGACCATCGCCGGCTTCGCCCAGCGCCAGTATCACGAAACTGGCTGGATGACCCGGCTGGCCCGGGCCTGGCTTGCGCAGGTCTGCCCGCGGGTGTTTGTCTCGCGCGGCGCGCTGACGGCCAATCTGCGTCGCCAGTGGGGGCTGGACACCGTGATTCCCGAGGTGCGCTTCGAGGAGGGGCTGCCCGTGCTGGACGAACAGGGCAATGCGCTCGATCCGGGCGATTTGCGCGATCCCGAAACCCGGCCGGACAAGCGGCTCGACCATCGCCATCACCTCGTGGATGCCGTGGCCATCGCCTGTTCCACGCCGGGGCTGTTCCAGCGCATGGCGAGGGACTACAAGCATGCGTCCGAGCACACGCCCCCGGGCGGCAAGGTGAAGATGCGCCTGTGCGTGGATGCGCCAATGCCCGATTTGCGCGAGCGCGTGAAGGCATTGGTGGCGTCCTGCCCGGTGCGCCACAAGCCGGATCGCCATCCCGACGGGCAGTTGTTCGAGGACACCGCCTACCGGCTCGTGGAAGTGGAAGGGAAGGATGGCGAGCGCGAATGGCGGCTGGCCAGCCGCAAGCGGCTGAAGGATGTGACCGACGGCAACGTCACGCCGAAAAAGCTCCGCGATTTCATCAAGGGCATTGTCTATCCCGCAACGCGCCGGGCCGTGGAAAAGGCCGTGGAGGAGCGGCTGGCCCAAGGCGTGAAGGCGGCCAATGTATTCGACGAGCCGATCCTGCATCCGGTCACCGGCAAGCCCATCAAGCGGGTGTTCTGGGCCAGCGAGAAGCAGGGCGGCTACGAGACCATCCTTCTGCGCAAGGATGTGGATGCGCGGACGCTGGAACGCTCGCCCAATGCCTACCGCAAGCGGCTGAAGCACGCGGGCTTCGCCTGGCTGGAGGTGAACCGCGACACGGGCGAGCGGAGGCTGGCACCGGTGGTCGAGGGCGTGCGGCGCAAGCACGAGCCGGCGCCTGCGAACGTCGTCCGCTTCTTCAAGGGCGATACCATCATCCACCCGAAGGATGGCAGGCGATATGTGGTGCGGCAGATCAAAAGCGAGGATGGAGGAACACTCATATGCACGTTGGTGACCGAAACGAGACCGGTTCGCGAACTTTCGAGCGCTTCAGGCCTGAAGAAAATCAAGGGTCGCACGCTGCTGAAGACAAAACTGGCCGATGAGTGAACACCGTATCCTGCACGTGGAATCCCCGGCCTCGATCGGTCTGGACACGGGCAGGCTCTGCATCCGAGCCGAGGGCCGGCCGCCCTGGTTTGGCAGCGTGGAGAACGTGGCGGCGCTCAGCCTGGCCGATCCGGCCATTCGCGTCAGCAGCCAGGCGCTGTCGGCGCTGGCCGAACGCGGCGCCGTGGTGCTGTTGGCCGATGACAGGCATCTGCCCGTGGCGCTGGTGCAGCCGGTGCGCGCGAGTTCCCTGGTGGCGGGCCGCATCCGCTTGCAGGCCGAGAGGATGGCCGCGCACCCGGCCCATGTCGACGAGCTCTGGGCGGATATTGTCTCCGCCAAGCTCGCGATGCAGGCGGATGCCCTGAAGCGCCGGGGGCTGAACGGCCACTTGCGGCTTTCCCGGCTGGCTGGCCGGGTGACGCCCGGCGATGCCTCGAACGTGGAGGCGCAGGCCGCGCGCCACTACTGGAAGTGTTTCTTTCCGTCCGGGTTCCGGCGCGCCAAGCGCGATGCCGCCGACCACCTGAACGCGAAGCTGAACTACGGCTATGCTGTCTTGCGCGCGCTGGTGGCCCGGCATCTGGCGCTGGCGGGGCTGGAGCCCTCGCTCGGCCTGCATCACCGGGGCGCAACCAACCCCTTCAATCTCGCCGACGACCTGATGGAGCCTCTGCGGCCGATCGTGGACGGCATCGTGCGCGACGAACTGATGGAGGAAGGGCCGCTGGATCGCGAGGCCAAGCGGGCGCTGCTCGGCGTGATGGAGCGCTCGGTGCGGCTGGACGACGGACGGGAATACCGGCTGCATGCGGCGCTGGAGAGCATCGTGCAATCGCTGGTGCGGGCGATGGAGCGGCCGGGCAGGGCGAGGCTGGTGCTGCCCGAGGCCTGCGGAGATGCGGCCGAATAGCTGGCGCACCGTGTGGCTGGTGGCGATGTTCGACCTGCCGACGGACACGAAGGAGGCCCGCCGCCGCTACACGCGCTTCCGGAATCTGCTGCTCAAGGATGGGTTCGGCCAGCTTCAGTATTCGATCTACATCCGCCATTGCGCGAGCTTCGCCAAGGCGCAGGCACTGGTGGAGCGGCTGGGGCCGCGCACGCCAAGGGAAGGGCATGTGCTGTTCTTCTTCCTCACGGACAAGCAATACGGCATGACGCGCGAGTTCTTCGGGCCAAAACCGGCGCGCCTGAAACCGGATGTTCCGGCCCAGATCGAGATGTTCTGAGCGGTGCAAAAAGGAGAAAGCCCCGGAAAATCCGGGGCTTGCGCTATTGCGATTGTAGCAGGAAGTCCGATGGTGGGGTATCGGAACGCGCTGCGCCACGGCATGCCGGCGGCGGGTATTGTAGCAGGAAGTCCGATGGTGGGGTATCGGAACTTGCATAATCGTTTGATTTATGCTTGCGCTATTGTAGCAGGAAGTCCGATGGTGGGGTATCGGAACGCCGGACGTGCCGATAGTCTAGGGCCGGGATTGTAGCAGGAAGTCCGATGGTGGGGTATCGGAACTATTTTTGGATTGTTTGGTTTATGTTTTGAATTGTAGCAGGAAGTCCGATGGTGGGGTATCGGAACAAACGTCCACGCTGGGCACGACGAGCACGGATTGTAGCAGGAAGTCCGATGGTGGGGTATCGGAACCCTCAAGTATGAGAATGGAGAACTCGCATTATTGTAGCAGGAAGTCCGATGGTGGGGTATCGGAACGGGAAGTCCTTCAGATCCTTCGTGTTGCTCATTGTAGCAGGAAGTCCGATGGTGGGGTATCGGAACCGCGCTTGATGGTGGCGCCGCGCCAGTTGAATTACCTACCAGATTCACGAAGTGTATTACGATGATGCGGGCCGGATCGAGCTATGGACGGCGGACGCAGTGGAACCCTCGGGCGAAAGCCTCGGCGAACTGCGGGAGGATTGCCTGTATTTTCTTCAGGCCTTTCGGCAGCCCGTGTTGGTGGAACGAGAAATCGATGGAAAAACGACATTGCGGCCGGAGGAGGAAACGGTTGAGACAAACCCGGGGCATTATTTCGAGTTGATGGATCGCGCCTTCGTGGCGTTGAATCACGTGCAGGAGCACATTGGGAACCACCCGGTGACCCGCCGCGACCCTGAACTGGGCAGGCTGTACAAGGAAATCAGCGAACGCATGGCCGAGTTCTACATGCGAGCGGGCCATTTGTGGAATGAACGGGAAGAATGAACCGAGGCGCATTATTTTCACTGTCCATGCAACGATCCAAGCCGAACGTGACGGCGCCGCACTGCTTGGTGGAGGCGTGATATGAACGACAAGCGCCTGGACAAGAAACAACACGCCATCGCCGGGCTTGGAATAGCACTGGGCGCGGAGAACGGGCGCGGGCGTGCTGGACTGGCGGAACGCCGTGGCGACGGCCGCCGGCGGCGCGGTTGGCGCGGCGCTTGGGGCATGGTGGGCGGTGCAATGAATCGCTCTGACAATATCCGCCTCCCATTGCGCGAGCGCATCAAGAGCGGCTGAGGGTGACGCCAGGAAATACGTGACCTTGTCACGTTCTATAGGTCGCACATTCCCTTGGCCTCTTGATACAAGGCCTCCATGTCGTCAAGGGACATGGTCTCAAGATCAAGCCCCCGTTCGTTGGCCAGGCGCTCCAGCATGCGAAAGCGGGCGGCAAACTTCCGGTTGGTCCGCATCAGGGCGAGTTCCGCGTCCAGTTCCAGTTTGCGTCCAAGATTGACGAGGGTGAACAGGACATCACCGAATTCATCCTCCATGCGGGAAAGAGGCGCGCCTGAATGAACCTCTTGCGCCAGCTCATCCAGCTCCTCGCGCATCTTGTCCAGAACGTCCACAGGCCGGTTCCAGTCAAACCCGACCCTGGCCGCACGCTGCTGGAGCTTGCGGGCAAGGGAGAGCGCGGGAAGGGGCGGCACACCGTCCATCAGGCTTTCGCGATCGGCATGCTCGGCGTCCTTGATGCGATCCCACTGCCGATTGACGTCCGGCTCCATCATCACATCCCCGAACACATGCGGGTGACGACGGATCATCTTCTCGATGAGTGAGTCCACGACATCGTCGAGGGTGAACTGGCCGCGTTCCTCGGCAATGCGCGCATAGAAGAGCACCTGAAAGAGCAGGTCGCCGAGTTCTTCTTTCAGCGGCTGCCACTCGTCGCGTTGAGCGGCGTGGTCGATGGCTTCGAGCACCTCGTGGGTTTCCTCCAGGGTGTGGCGACGCAGGCTTTCGATGGTTTGCGCCTGGTCCCAAGGGCATTCTTCACGCAGAACATTCATAAGAGCGCACAACTTATCATATTGATTTGATTTTTTCTTAATCCTTTCTGCCATCTCTGGTCTCCGCGCTCTTCCTGTAACTTTACATAATATACATTATGCGACGTTGGTGTTATTGCGCCATGGCTCACGCGACTTGCGCGCATGATGCCTCATCGCCTATGCTGCCCCTAGCCATTTTTTACGAGGGAGCCTGCATGGACATTTCCGAGCTGCTGGCGTTTACCGTCAAGAACAACGCCTCCGACCTTCACATCTCTTCCGGCGAACCACCGATGATCCGCATTCACGGTGACATCACGCGCATCAAGGTGCCACCCATCGAAGCGCGCGAAGTCCAGTCCATGGTCTATGACATCATGACCGATGCCCAGCGCAAGGCCTTCGAGGAACACCTGGAACTGGATTTCTCCTTCGCGCTGGGCGATGTCGCGCGCTTCCGCGTCAACGCCTTCTGGCAGAACCGCGGCATGAGCGCCGCCTTCCGCGTGATTCCCACCGAGGTGTTCACTCTGGAGCAACTGAAATGCCCCGAGGTCTTCTCCTCCATCGCCATGGAGCCCCGCGGCCTGTGCCTCGTCACCGGGCCGACCGGTTCCGGTAAGTCCACGACGCTGGCGGCGATGCTGAACCACCGCAACGAGAACGAGCGCGGCCACATCCTTACCATCGAGGACCCGATCGAGTTCGTGCACAAGTCCAAGAACTGCCTGGTATCCCAGCGCGAACTGGGGCCGCACACGCACTCGTTCGCCAATGCCCTTCGCAGCGCCCTGCGCGAAGACCCGGACGTGATTCTGGTCGGCGAGTTGCGCGACCTTGAAACCATTCGCTTGGCGCTGACCGCGGCCGAAACGGGCCACATGGTGTTTGGCACGCTGCACACCTCCTCGGCGCCCAAGACCATTGACCGCGTCATCGACGTGTTTCCGGCCGCCGAGAAGGACATGGTGCGTTCCATGCTTTCAGAATCGTTGCGCGCCGTGATCTCCCAGGCGCTCATCAAGACCGCTGACGGCCAGGGGCGCGTGGCGGCCTACGAGATCATGCTCGGCACCCCCGCCATCCGCAACCTGATCCGCGAGAACAAGGTGCCGCAGATGGTGTCGGTGATGCAGACCAGCCAGCGCGAAGGCATGCAGACGCTCGATCACTGCCTGCAACAGCTCGTCAAGACGCGCAAGATCACGCAGCAGGCGGCGCTAGAGAAGGCACAGAACAAGAAATTGTTTGGCGGATGACACGCCACAATCCAGGCTGACAGGAGCAGGCGATGAGCGCACAGGAACCCGTCCAGAAAACCACCGTCAAGCAACTGCTGATGGTGATGGTGAAAAAGGATGCGTCGGACATCTACATCACGGCAGACATGCCCCCTGCCTTTCGCATCAATGGCATCGTCTATCCCACCAAGCAGCCGCCGCTGAATGCCGTGCAGTGCGAGCAGCTGGCCAACTCGGTGATGAGCGAGAAGCAGCGCGCCCAGTTCGCGGAAACCTACGAGATGAACCTCGCTCTCTCCTACCCTGACCTCGGCCGGTTCCGCGTCAACATCTTCCGCCAGCGCGGCAATGTCGGCATGGTCATCCGCCAGATCAAGACCCAGATTCCCACCATTGACGAGCTCGGCTTGCCGGAAGTGTTCAAGGACGTCTCCATGAGCAAGCGCGGTCTTGTCATCATGGTCGGCGCCACCGGATCGGGCAAATCCACCTCGCTGGCGGCGATGATTGACTGGCGCAACAGCAACCAGGCCGGTCACATCATCACCATCGAAGATCCCATCGAGTTCGTGCATCCGCACAAGAAGTGCGTGGTGACGCAGCGCGAGGTCGGCACGGACACGCTGGAATACGAGGCGGCGCTGAAGAACACCCTGCGGCAGGCGCCGGACGTGATCCTGATTGGTGAGATCCGCGACCGGCAGACGATGGAGCATGCGCTCGAGTTTGCCGAGACCGGCCACCTGTGCCTGTCCACGCTACACGCCAACAACGCCAACCAGGCCATGGAGCGCATCATCAACTTCTTCCCGCAGGAAATGCACGAGCAGGTGGTGCTGAACCTGGCCCTGAACCTGCGCGCGGTGCTCTCCCAGCGGCTGGTGCGCACCACCGACGGCAAGCGCACCCCTGCCATCGAGATCATGATCAACACGCCGCGCATCAGCGACCTCATCATGAAGAGCGACATCGCGACCATCAAGGAGGCCATGGCCGAAGGCAAGCAATATGGCATGCAGACCTTCGATCAACACCTGCTCCAATTGTGGAAGGAAGGCCGCATCACCGAGGAAGAGGCGCTGCGCCATGCCGATGCCATCAACGACCTGCGCCTGAAGATCAAGATGGCCAAGCTGGAGGGAGGCAACGACGATGAGCGTTCACGGCTTGAAAAGTTTGGCGGAGACTCAAGCGAACTGAAGATCTGACCCCGGGTGACGGGAGAAAGGAGTTTCGATGGCAAACGCTGACTGGCACATGATCGACGACCTGCTGCTGGCCGCGCACAAGCACCAGGCCTCCGACCTCTTGGTGCGGACGGACGACCGGGTTCGCATGCGCATCCACGGCACCATCGTGACCATCTCGCCGGACAAGGTGCCGCCGCAATCCCGCGAACAGGTGCTGGACATGATCCGCCACCTCACCCGCAGGCTGGCCAACGTGCCGGAGCTGGAAAACATCCAGAACCTGGATTTCCACTATTCGCTGGAGAACGTGGCGCATTTCCGCGTTCACGTGATGCGCACGCACAACAATTTCGGCATCGTCGCCCGCATCTTGCCGATGAACATTCCCGAGTTCGGGGAGCTGCGCCTGCCGCCGGTCATCCGCGAGATTGCCGGCTACCGCAACGGCCTGATCCTGATGGCCGGCGCCACCGGCTCCGGCAAGAGCACGACACTGGCGGCGATGACGGACTACATCATCGAGCACAAGCCCGTTCACGTGGTGACCATCGAGGATCCCATCGAGTTCCGCTACAGCACGACCAAGAAGGGCACGGTCTGCCAACGCGAACTGGGGCGCGACGTGGGGGATTACGCCCAGGGGCTGAACGACGCCATGCGCGAAACCCCCGACATCATCGTGGTTGGCGAGGCACGCGACCGGCAGGTGATTCAGTCCGCTCTCCAGGCGGCCGAGACCGGCCACCTGGTGATGGCCACCGTGCATGCCACGACGGCCATCGGCACCATGCAACGCGTGATGTCGGCCTTCGGGCTGGATGAGCAGGAAGCCATCCGGGAGCGCCTGGCCGAGAACCTGCGCGCCATCATCGTGCAGAAGCTGCTGCCGCTGAAGAACGGCAAGGGGCGCATCGTGGCGCTGGAGATCATGATCCGCAACTCAGTCATCAAGCACTTCATCCTCGATCCCGATCGCTGGCGCGAGATTCCCCGCGCCATGGAGGAAGGTCACACCCTCTATGGCAGTCAGACCTTCGATCAGCACCTGCAACAACTGGTGGAGAGCGACCTGGTGGAATACGAGGAAGCGCTGGCCAACGCGGTGTTTCCCGAGGATTTCGCGATGCGTCTGGGGCGGGAATAACGCGGGTTATCCCTTCCTTGCTATCGGATGGCGCGGATCGCCTCGCGCATGGCCTGGACCTGTCGGCGGATGTCCTGCCGGTCGGCCAGTCCCTCGGGCAACCGCATCGGCTCGCCAAAGCGCACCCGCCCCCTTCCGCGGCAAAAGAAAGGGCGCCACATGTGCGCGTGGTCGTACGGCCAGGCGCCGGTGACGCGAAAGGGAATGATGGGAGCTCCGGTTTCCATCGCAATCACGATGGCGCCGGGCAGCATCCGCTTGAGCGGCACGGCCGGATTGGCCTCCCCTTCCGGAAACAGGCAGAGCGCATTGCCATCACGGACGGCCTCGATGGCCTCGGCCAGCGCATGCCGGTTGGCGCCGCCAGGGTTGACCGGAATCACGCCGCAGGCATCGAGCAGCCAGCGCAGATACCACATGGACTGGTAGTGCTCCCGCGCCATCAGGAAGCACAGCGGGCGGTTGACCGAGGCCTGAACCAAAAGAGGATCCACGCCGGAACGATGATTGCCGACCAGGATGAGCGGCCCGTCCGGCAGCGCATGAACCGGCCCTTCCAAACGCTGCCAGAGGCGGCACCAGGCGCGATCAATGGCGCGCAGGAAGCGGTTGGGGCCACGCGCCGCCCGCTTCGTCTCCCTGCCCGTGGCCTTCACACCCGTGCCGTCCCTCACGAAGCGAGCATGGCAGCCTCGCGCCAGGCCGCGGTCATGCGTCGGGCGCAATCCACGACATCGGAGGAAGCGAACAGCGCCCTGCTCACCGCCGCGCAGTCCGCGCCCGCCCGCCGCACCGCCGGCAGGGCTTCCAGCGTGATGCCGCCGATGGCGCAGATGTTCGCATCCGGGAACAGCTTGCGCGCCTTGGCCAGGCGCGGCAGGCCGATGGGCGCGGCCTCCCGCTTGGTCTGGCTCGGGAAGACGGCCCCGAAGGACACGTAATCCGCGCCTTCATCCAGCACGTGGCGCGCAAATGCCGCGTCACCCTGGCAGGAGACGCCGATGATCAGCTCCTTGCCCCCCGAAGGAGGCGATTCCGCGCGCAACTCCGCGCGCAACGTGACAAGGCTCTTCGGCATGTCCGATCGGCCCAGGTGCACGCCATCGGCGCCGGATTCCAGGGCCAGCTGCGGGCGGTCGTTGACGATGAGCAACGCATTGTGCGCCCGAACCATCTCGGCCAGCCGCCTCGCCCGCTTCAAGGCCCGCTTGAAGCCCTGTTTCTTGTCCCGCAGTTGCAGGATGCGCACGCCGCCCGCCAGCGCCGCCTCCGCCAGTTCCAGCATCCGCGCCAGCGGCAAGTCGGGAGGCAGGATGCCGTAGATGCCCTCAAGTCGCCGCTTGCTCATCCCCCCTCCTCGTCCAGCAAGCGAAGCAGGTCGCCAAAGCGTTCCAGACGCATCACGCGGCCTTGGAATTCCTCCGGCAGCGGCTGGTAGCCGTGCGCGCACCAGGCCACGGTATGGCAGCCGGCATTGAAACCGGCCTCGATATCGAAACGCGTGTCCCCCACCATCACCGTCTCCATGGGCGACACGCCCATCGCCCGGCAACAGGCGAGCAGCATGTCCGGCGCGGGCTTCTTGGCATGGCCGTCCTCCGGCGACAGCGCCAGGGTCAGGAATCGATCCAGGTTCAGCGACTTGAGCACCGCCACGCGCGCCTTGGCGGGCTTGGCGGTGACGCAGGCCATCGGCAGGCCGCGGTCCGCAAGCGTCTCCAGCGTCTCGACCACGCCCGGGAACGGACAGCTGAACTCGGCCGGATGCCTGGCGTAGATGTCGGCAAAGGCATGGTACAGAGCCATCGTGTCCGGATCGTCCATCGGCTTGCCCAGGACGCTGGCGGCGAGTTTCTGCGCCCCTCCGCCCACGTGCGGGCGCGTCTCTTCCAGACTGAGCTGTAGCTCGTAGCCGAGCGAGGCCAGCGCCCGGTTGATGTTGGCGCGGATGTCCGGCAACGCATCCACCAGCGTTCCGTCGAGATCGAAAATGAATGCCTTGGGGCTGCTCATATCCTTTATATTCTCCTTATATAATCAATGGATAGGGATATTTCTTCAAGCGCTTTGTCATCGGTCTCGCGCTTCCCGCACGCCTCGAGCAGGGCCAGCGCCCGGTCTGCCGCGTTCCCTTCGCCAGCCTCCTCGGCCATGCCTTCAACGGCCCGCCTGCCCAGCCGCCCCACCGCCCAGGCCGCGTGCAGGCGCACCAGCGCCGAATCATCCTCCAGCAGCGGCGCCAGCGCCTCCAGCAAACGCAGATCGCCGCTGTTGCCGGCGGCGATGCAGGCATTGCGCACCAGCCCCGCGCGTCCCGTCCGGCGCACCGGCGACTTGCGAAAACGTTGCCGGAAGGTCGCCTCGTCCAGCGCCAGCAGGCTAGCAAGCGGCGGAAGCACATTCTCCCCTCGCGGATGCAGGAGATCGGGCTCGGGACGCTTGGCATGCCGGTTCCACGGGCAAACCAGCTGGCAATCGTCGCAGCCGAACACGCGGTTGCCTATCAATGGGCGCAGCTCGCGAGGGATGACGCCCCGGTGCTCGATGGTCAGGTAGGAGATGCAACGGCGCGCGTCCACGATGTAGGGAGCGACAATGGCACGCGTCGGGCAGATGTCCATGCAGGCCACGCATGTGCCGCAATGGTTGGGGGCGGGCGCATCCGGCTCGATCCCGGCCGTCGTGAATATCTCGCCCAGCAGGAACCATGAGCCCGTCCCGCGCTGAATGCTCAGCGAGTGCTTGCCCTGCCAGCCCAGCCCCGAGGATTCGGCCAGTGCATGCTCCAGCACCGGCGCCGTGTCCACATATACGCGCTGGTCGTGTCGGCCCAGGGTCTCGTCCAGCGCGCGCGCCAACCGCTTCAGGCGCTTCTTCATCACGTCATGGTAGTCGTCGCCGTGCGCATAGGCCGCGATCACCCCCCTGCTCCTGGCGGCCTCGGCCACCGCCAGCGAATACGCCGGCGGCGAATAGCGCATGGCCAACGAGAGCACCGTGCCCACGCCCTCCAGCATCGAGGCCGGGTTCATGCGCCTGGCCACGCGGCTGTCCTCGGCCATCCAGTGCATCTCGCCCTGGTAATTTCCAGCCAGCCATTCGCGGAAGCGCGCGACGAATTTCGCATCCACGACGGGACGGGAGAAATGGCATGAATCGAACCCGTGTGCACGCGCCAGGGCGCGGATACGCTCCTTCAACTGGTTGTCAGCGTCGGCCCGCATGCGGGAAACTCTGGACGGCGCGTGGCGGAAAGTCATGGGAGCAGAATGGCTTGGCCCCTGGAGCGCACAGAAACTATGATGAACATATGCAAGAAGCACATCACCCCGCCGCGACACGGGAACTGGGCCTGAAGGAGCTGATCGCCATTGGCGTCGGCGGCATGATCGGCGGCGGCATCTTTTCCATCCTGGGGCTGGCCGTGGACATCAGCGGGAACGCCGCCCCGCTGGCCTTCCTTGTCGGCAGCCTCATCGCGGCCACGGCAGGCTACAGCTATGTGCGGCTGGCGCTGGCCTTCCACAGCGATGGCGCGAGCTTCACCTACCTGGAGCGGGCCTTTCCGCAGACCCCGGCCATTGCCGGCGTGGCGGGCTGGACGGTGGTGGTCGGATACATTGGCACGCTGGCCCTGTATGCCTTCACGTTCGGCGCCTATGCCGCCCACCTGTTCGGTCTGGACGCGCACCCCGCCGCGCGCTGGCTGCTCTCCTCGGCCAGCCTGCTGCTGTTCCTTTTCATCAACATGGCGGGCGCGGGCCGGATGGGCAAGGCCGAGGACATCGCCGTCTATGCCAAGATCGCGCTCCTGGCCGCCCTGTTCATCGTCGGCCTGTTCACCGTGGATCCGGCGCGCTATCACCCCTTCCTGGATCACGGGCTGGATTCGGTTTTGCTGGGCGGCGCGGTGATTTTCGTGGCGTACGAAGGCTTCCAGCTCATCACCAACGCCGTCTGCGAAGCGCGGCGCCCCGAGCGCGACGTCCCGCGCGGCGTGTTCGGCGCCATCGCCATCACCTCCTGCATCTACATCGGCATTGCCTTCATTTCCGTCGGCAACCTCGACGCAGCCGCCATCCATGCCGCCGAGGAATACGCGCTGGCCGTGGTGGCCAAGCCCATCATCGGCCACGCGGGCGTGGTGCTGGTGGACATCGCCGCCATGCTGGCCACGTCATCCGCGATCAATGCCACCATCTTCGGGGCCAGCCAGATGGCCTGGGAAATGGCGCATGACACCCTGGCTCCGCGGGCCTTTTCCTTCCGCAACCGGGCCGGCGCGCCCGCATCGGCCGCCATCGTCATCGTGCTGTTGGCGGAGCTGCTCACCACGCTCGGCGGGCTGGAACTGATCGCCTCCTTCTCCAGCCTCACCTTCCTGCTGGTTTCCATCGCCGTGTGCGTGGCCAACCTGAAGCTCAGGGCCGTGACGCAATCCGCCGTGGTTCCCATCGTGGCGGGCATCCTGCTGATGCTGGCCACGGTGGCGCTGCTGCTGCTTTACCTGGCCAGGCACGATCCGCCGGCCCTGGCATTTTCGCTGGCGGCCTACGGCGTCATTGGAGCCGCGTTCGCCGTCTTCCTGCGCTTCAAGGGTTCCCAGAGAGCCTGACAACCCGTCACCACGCATCCCGCATGCGACGGATGTGCGTGAACACGCTCAGGGGATCGGGGGGCAGGCCATGCGTGGCGGCAAAGCGCCGGCGGAACTTGCTGTCTGCCGGCAACAGCATGGGGTTGGTTCGCATCTCCTCCCCCATCGTGAACGGAACCGTGGGCTCGCCGCACTCCCGCAGTTTGCGCGCTCGTTCCAGTCTGCTTCGGATGCGCTCGTCGTCCGAGACCCTGGCCATGCAGAACTCCAGGTTGTTGACCGTGTATTCGTGCGCGCAATAAATCCTTGTTTCCTCGGGCAGTCGCATCAGTTTTTCAAGGCTGTTCCACATCATTTCGGGCGTGCCTTCGAAGAGCCTGCCGCAGCCGGCGCCAAAGAGGGTGTCGCCGCAGAACAACGCATCGTCAATCAGATAGCAAACGTGACCGCGCGTGTGCCCGGGCGTGACCATGACCCGCACCCCGATGTCACCCAGGGCCACGACCTCCCCCTCACCCACGCCGCGATCGAGCCCCGGGATGCGCTCGGCATCGCCGGCAAACCCCACGATTTCACAGCCATGACGCGCCTTCAGCGCCAGGTTGGCGTCCGTGTGATCCCAGTGGTGATGGGTGTTGAGGATGTGCGTGAGTCCGCGCGCCAGTTTCTTGCAGGCGCGGTTGACCGGGGCGTCCTCGGCAGGGTCCACGCACGCCAGCGCATCGCCGCTCTCGATGAGGTAGATGTAGTTGTCCCGCAACGCCGGGAGCTGGTGGACGGTGAATTGCTCATGCCGATAAGAACACATGCAACCAAGCATACGCCCAACCCCGCGCCTGAACAAAGCAAACCCTCACAGCCCCAATGGTGCAAAACGCGACGGGGAGGGCTATGCTTGCTTTCCCGATTCATCAAATTTCAAGGAGTGTGAACAAATGAGCGTGCTTGTGACCAAAGAAGCGCCGGATTTCACGGCCACCGCCGTGATGGGCGACAATTCCTTCAAGGAGGACTTCAAGCTCTCCGACTATCGCGGCCAGTACGTGGTGCTGTTCTTCTACCCGCTGGACTTCACCTTCGTCTGCCCTTCCGAGATCATCGCCTTCGACCATCGGCTGAAGGAGTTCGAGGATCG